>NZ_JBHZGN010000007.1:0-266188 GCF_049334135.1 Metapseudomonas cellulosilytica
GGCCGGAGCACTATCTACGTCGCAAGCTCGAGGCCTAAGGGTGGATACGGCTTCCTGACCCTCCCCCGATGATCAGTCGGGGACTATCGCTCTTTGAAAGGACGCTAGTCGAGATACAAGGGTGGATCGCGCTTTTCTGATCCACCAACGAGGCCCGGCATGACTCCGATGGTGGACCGGTGAAGCGTGGTCCACCCTACGGGACTCCGCATTGATGGGTATCGCTTCGCTCCACCCATCCTACAGGAGAGAATGCGAAGCGGTCCGTCAGGCGCTCGCGGCGGTGCGGCTGTTGCCGGTGCTGAACCAGCGCAGCAGCAGGGCGTTCTCCAGGGGCAGGTCCGCCGGCAGCGGCAGATAGAGAATGTGGCCATCCCCTGGGGCCACCACCTTGCGCTCACCGAAGCGGTTCTCCAGCGCCTCCAGGCGGAAGTCCAGGTTGCCCCGGGGCGTCATCAGCTGCACGCGGTCGCCCACCGCGAAGTGGTTCTTCACCCGCACTTCCGCCAGCCCCTGGCGTACGACTCCGGTCAGCTCGCCGACAAACTGCTGGCGCTCTGCGATGGAGTAGCCGTGTTCGTAGTTCTGGTACTCGTCATGCACGTGGCGGCGCAGGAAGCCCTCGGTGTAGCCGCGATTGGCCAGGGACTCTAGGTCGTCCATCAGGTCGCGGTCGAAGGGCCGCCCGGCGCGGGCGTCGTCGATGGCCTTGCGGTAGGCCTGGGCGGTGCGCGCCACGTAGAAGTGCGATTTGGTGCGGCCCTCGATCTTCAGCGAGTGCACCCCCATCCGCAGCAGCCGCTCGACATGGTGCACGGCACGCAGGTCCTTGGAGTTCATGATGTAGGTGCCGTGCTCGTCCTCCCAGGCGGACATCAGCTCGCCGGGGCGATTGGCCTCCTCCAGCAGGAACAGCCGCTCGCTCGGCGTGCCGCAGCCGAGGGTAGGCACCAACTGGCCCAGTTCGTCCTGCTGCGCGGGCGTGGCCCCGTACTGCCAGCGGCAGGCGTTGGTGCAGGTGCCCTGGTTGGGGTCGCGGTGGTTGAGGTAGCCCGACAGCAGGCAGCGCCCGGAATAGGCCATGCACAGGGCGCCATGGACGAAGACCTCCAGCTCCATGCCGGGTACCTCGCGGCGGATTTCGCCGATCTCCTCCAGGGACAGCTCGCGGGACAGGATCACCCGACTCAGCCCCTGCTGCCGCCAGAACTTCACGCTGGCCCAGTTCACCGCGTTGGCCTGCACCGACAGGTGGATGGGCATCTGCGGGAAATGCTCGCGAACCAGCATGATCAGCCCCGGATCGGACATGATCAGCGCATCCGGTCCCATGGCCACCACCGGTTCCAGGTCCTTGAGGAAGGTACGCAGCTTGGCGTTGTGCGGGGCGATGTTCACCACCACGTAGAAGCGCTTGCCGGCGGCGTGGGCCTCCTTGATGCCGAGGGCCAGGTTGGCGTGATCGAATTCATTGTTGCGCACCCGCAGGCTGTAGCGCGGCTGGCCGGCATAGACGGCATCGGCACCGTAGGCGAAGGCATAGCGCATGGCCTTGAGGGTACCGGCGGGGGAGAGCAGTTCGGGGCTGTGCATGGCGCGGCTCGCGGTGGGTGGGCGACGGACGCGCGATTCTAGGGAGGAGGCGGATGCGCTTTATTGCTCCAGAGCAATGGGCACGCCTCCCCACGGTGGAAATCCGCCACGCGGATTTCCACCCTACGCAGGTATGGGGATCATGTAGGGTGGAAAGCGCTTTTCTTTCCACCGTCGGGGCCTATCAGTCGTGCCAGGCCCGTCCGTGCAGCTCCAGCAGGCTGTGGGCCTGCTCCGGGCCGGTGGAGCCGGCGGGGTAGGGGCGCGGGCTCTGGTAATGCTCGTGCCAGCCGGCAAGGATCGGGTCCACCCAGCGCCAGGCGGCTTCCACCTCGTCGCGGCGCATGAACAGGGTGGAGTCGCCTTCGATCACGTCCAGCAGCAGGCGTTCGTAGGCATCCCAGCGGCGCTGATGGCTGAAGGCCTTGGCCAGGTTGAGATCCAGTTCCACCGGTTCGAGGTTCATGCCCTTGCCTGGGCTCTTGGCCATCAGCTGCAGGCTGATGCGCTCCTCCGGCTGCAGGCGGATCAGCAGGCGGTTGGCCTCGCCGTCGACGAACAGGCGGTGGGGCACCGGCTTGAACTGGATGACGATCTCCGAGTACTTGCGCGCCAGGCGCTTGCCGGTGCGCAGGTAGAAGGGCACCCCGGCCCAGCGCCAGTTGTCAATCTCTGCCTGGACGGCGACGAAGGTTTCGGTGTCGCTGTCGTTGTCCACGTTCTTCTCGAAGTAGTAGGCCGGCACGTCCTGGCCGCCGATCTTTCCGGCGCTGTACTGGCCGCGCACCGTCTTGTCGCGCACGTCCTGTCCGGAAATGGGTTTCAGGGCTTCGAGAATCTTCACCTTCTCATTGCGCACCGCCTCGGCATCGAAGCGCACCGGCGCCTCCATGGCCACCAGGCAGAGCAGCTGCAGCAGGTGGTTCTGCACCATGTCGCGCATGGCGCCGGAGCGGTCGTAGTAGGCGCCACGGTTCTCCACGCCCAGGGTCTCGCAGACGCTGATCTGCACATGGTCGACGTGTCCGGCGCGCCAGATCGGCTCGAACAGTCCGTTGGCGAAGCGCAGGGCCATAAGGTTCTGCACGGTTTCCTTGCCCAGGTAGTGGTCGATGCGGAACACCTGGGATTCGTCGAAGACCCGGCCGATGGCGGCATTGATCGCCTGGGCCGATTCCAGCGAATGGCCGATGGGCTTCTCCAGCACGATGCGTGAATGCGGGCCCGCCAGTCCGGCGATGGCCAGGTGCGCGGCGATGTCCTCGAACAGATCCGGCGCGGTGGCCAGGTAGTGCACCCGCCCACAGTCCGGCGCCGGCCCGAGGTGGCGGGCGAGGCGGCCGAAGTCGGCGCTCTGGGACACGTCCATGGCGAAGTAGTCCAGGCGTTCGGAGAAACCGCGCCAGGCCTCGCTGGTGAAGTCGGCGCGGGCCACCTGGGCCCGGCAGCGGCGCTCGGCGAGGGCGCGGTAGCCATCGCGGTCGAGGGTGTTGCGGGCCAGGGCGAGGATGCGCATCTTCGGATGCAGGCGCCCCTCGCGGTGCAGGTGGTAGAGGGCCGGGAGCAGCTTGTGCAGGGCGAGATCGCCGGTACCGCCGAAGACAAGCATGTCGCAGGAGCTGGTCAAGGATTCGCTCTCCCTTCCTTGCAGTCTGGTAAAGGTTGGTTCAACTGGGCGGAAAAGCGGCTCATGTAGTATAACTACAAGATCACTACAGCCTGGTTTTCCCGATCATAACCGACTCAGGTCCGGTCGCATGATGGAAGAATCCGGCGCAAACCCCCTTTCCAGACAGAGCCTGCCCTGTGAATCTGCTGCAACATATCGCCCAGTCGCGCCATCTGCTACGCAAGTCGGAACTGAAAGTCGCCGACCACGTCCTGCTCGATCCCGCCGCGGTCATGCACAGCTCCATGGCCGATCTGGCCCAGGGGGTCGGCGTCAGCGAGCCCACCATCGTCCGATTCTGCCGCGCCATCGGCTGCGGCGGCTTCCAGGACCTCAAGCTGAAGCTGGCGCAGAGCCTGGCTGCAGGCGCCAGCTTCGGCCAGTTCGCGATACACGAGGACGACTCGGTAGCGGACTTCAGCCTGAAGATCTTCGACACCACCCTGCACACCCTGATGGAAGTGCGCGAGAAGCTCGATCCGGAAGCCCTGCAGCGCGCCATTGGCGCCTGCGCCCACGCCCAGCGCGTGGAGTTCTACGGCTTCGGCGCATCAGGCGCGGTGGCGGCCGACGCCCAGCACAAGTTCTTCCGCCTGCTGCTCACCGCGGCGGCGTATTCCGACCCGCACATGCAGGCGATGTCGGCGGTGACGCTCAAGCCCTCCGACGTCGCCATCTGCATTTCCCAGTCGGGTCGTTCCAAGGACCTTCTGATCACCGCCAATCTGGTGCGCGAGGCCGGCGCCACCCTGATCACCCTCTGCCCGAGCCAGACGCCGTTGGCGGACCTGGCCACGGTGAATCTGGCCATCGACGTGCAGGAAGACACCGAGATCTAC
Source organism: Metapseudomonas cellulosilytica (assembly GCF_049334135.1). Lineage (NCBI taxonomy): Bacteria > Pseudomonadati > Pseudomonadota > Gammaproteobacteria > Pseudomonadales > Pseudomonadaceae > Metapseudomonas > Metapseudomonas cellulosilytica. The sequence continues at coordinate 4,102 of NZ_JBHZGN010000007.1, forward strand.
ACCCCGCTGACCTCGCGTATCGCCCACCTGGTGGTCATCGACGTGCTGGCCATGGGCGTGGCCATGGCGCGTGGCCCGAGCCTGGTCAACCACCTCAAGAGCGTGAAGCGCAGCCTGCGCAGCCTGCGACTGTCGCCGAAGTCGGTGAAGGCGGCCGAGGACTGAACCCGCCGGCCACCCTCCTGCAAGAAATCCTCAGGCCTGCCGCGTCCGCGCGTGGGCGCGACAGCCTGACACCCCGTCTTCACCACAGATTCACCGCGTTGCCGCGAAAGCGTCATAGGCCTGGGAGATGCTCCGCCTACCGGACCCCACCCCAGGGAGAGATGCCATGCAACGCTTTCACGATGAACCGACCCATCTGGACAGCAAGACCCGGCGCAAACTGGAGGACCAGCGGCGTATGCAATTCCGCCGCGCCATCGAAGACCGGGTCGAGCAGCGCCGCCTGCAGGTGGAGTGTTCGGACTATCCCTACCCTGAATTGATCGCGGTTAACTACCTGTTGTCGTCAAAGGCAGCGCACCGGAAAATCGGTGGGAAAGTGCGCTGATCTGCGCGCGTTCTTCGCGGATAAAGGCTAGAAACGCCTGGGCGACCGGCGACAGCCGCTTGCCCTTGGCGTGCACCGCGCACCAGCTCCGGTAGAGCGGCAATTCTTCCACCGGCAGCTCGCGCAACAGGCCCGTGGCCAGTTCCAGACTCACCGCATGGCGCGGAATCAGGGCTATCCCCAAGTCCGCCACCACGCATTCCTTCTGCGCGTCCAGCGAGGCCACTTCCATGGTCTGGGCGAAGTGCGCGCGCTTCTGCTGGAAGTATTCCTCGCAAGCCTTGCGGGTGCCGGAGCCGGCCTCGCGCACCAGCAGCGTGTAGGGCTCCAGGTCCTTCAGGGTGAGCTTGGCGACATTGCTCAGGGGGTGGCCGGGGGGCGCCACGGCGACTATCGGGTTGTTCAGGAAGGGCAGGAACTCCAGCGCCATGTCCTGGGGCACCAGGGACATGATCACCAGGTCGTCGCGGTTGTCGGAGAGGCGCTTGATCACCTGGGCGCGGTTGGTCACCACCAGGTGCAGGCTGACGTCCGGGTGCTGTTCGCGGAAGGCGGCGAAAAGGTGCGGAACGAAGTACTTGGCACTGGACTCTACCGCCAGGTTGAGCTGGCCCTGCAGCGAGCCCTGGAGATCGGAGAGCTGCATGTCGAGGCTGGCCAGGCGCTGGAAGATGTCGTTGCTGGCGCGCATCAGCGCCTCGGCGGCGTCGGTCACGTAGAGCTTCTTGCCGACGTACTCGAACAGCGGCTGGCCCACCAGCTCTTCGAGCTGGCGGATCTGCAGGCTGACGGCCGGTTGGGTCAGTGCCATTTCCTCGGCGGCGCGGCTGTACGAGCGGCTTTCGAAGACCGCACGGAATACCTGGAGCTGGCGCAGGGTCATGCGCAGCAGGGTCTTGCGCATCGGTTTGGGCCTCACGGGACGGGGCAGGTGGCTGACTATAAGCTGATCCTAATGGATATCCCAATAATTATTGATTGGGGTTATTCCCGATCGCGGCGTAGGGTAATGACGCGACCGCAACACGATCAGCGGTCACTCAACGACCGGCCCAGCCGTTCGCCTGTTCACTTGGTCGAGGGAAAACTCGTGATCAAGAAAATCCTGATCGCCAACCGTGGTGAGATTGCCGTCCGCATCGTGCGCGCCTGCGCCGAGATGGGCATCCGCTCGGTGGCCATCTACTCCGATGCCGACCGGCACGCCCTGCACGTCAAACGCGCCGACGAAGCCCACAGCATCGGCGACGATCCCCTGGCCGGCTACCTGAACCCGCGCAAACTGGTGAACCTGGCGGTCGAGACCGGCTGCGATGCCCTGCACCCGGGCTATGGTTTCCTCTCCGAGAACGCCGAGCTGGCGGAAATCTGCGCCGAGCGCGGGATCAAGTTCATCGGCCCAAGCGCCGAAGTGATCCGCCGCATGGGCGACAAGACCGAAGCCCGCCGCAGCATGATCAAGGCCGGCGTGCCGGTCACCCCCGGTACCGAAGGCAACGTCGCCGACCTGGAAGAAGCCCTGCGCGAAGGCGAGCGCATCGGCTACCCGGTGATGCTCAAGGCCACCTCCGGCGGTGGCGGTCGCGGCATCCGTCGCTGCAACAGCCGCGAAGAACTGGAACAGGCGTATCCCCGCGTGATCTCCGAGGCCACCAAGGCCTTCGGCTCGGCGGAAGTCTTCCTCGAGAAGTGCATCGTCAATCCGAAGCACATCGAGGCGCAGATCCTCGCTGACTCCTTCGGCAACACCGTGCATCTGTTCGAGCGCGACTGCTCGATCCAGCGCCGTAACCAGAAACTCATCGAGATCGCCCCGAGCCCGCAGCTCACCCCCGAGCAGCGTGCCTACATCGGCGACCTCGCCGTGCGCGCGGCCAAGGCCGTGGGCTACGAGAACGCCGGTACCGTGGAGTTCCTGCTCGCCGAGGGCGAGGTGTACTTCATGGAGATGAACACCCGGGTTCAGGTGGAACACACCATCACCGAGGAAATCACCGGGATCGACATCGTCCGCGAGCAGATCCGCATCGCCTCCGGCCTGGAGCTGTCGGTCAAGCAGGACGACATCATCCACCGCGGCTTCGCCCTGCAGTTCCGCATCAACGCCGAGGACCCGAAGAACAACTTCCTGCCGTCCTTCGGCAAGATCACCCGCTACTACGCCCCTGGCGGCCCCGGCGTGCGCACCGACACCGCGATCTACACCGGCTACACCATCCCGCCGTACTACGACTCCATGTGCCTGAAGCTGATCGTCTGGGCACTGACCTGGGAAGAGGCCCTGGACCGTGGCCTGCGCGCCCTCGACGACATGCGCGTGCAAGGCGTGCGGACCACCGCGCCCTATTACCAGGAAATCCTGCGCAATCCCGAGTTCCGTAGCGCCGAGTTCAACACCAGCTTCGTGGAAAGCCACCCGGAACTGACCCAGTACTCGATCAAGCGCAACCCGTCGCACCTGGCCATCGCCATCGCCACCGCCATCGCCGCCCACGCCGGCCTGTAGGGGAAGGATTCAGAACATGAGCAAGAAGATCACCGTCACCGATACCATCCTGCGCGACGCGCACCAGTCCCTGCTGGCCACCCGCATGCGCCTGGAAGACATGCTGCCGATCTGCGACAAGCTCGACAAAGTCGGCTACTGGTCGCTGGAAGTCTGGGGCGGCGCCACCTTCGACTCCTGCGTGCGCTTCCTCAAGGAAGACCCGTGGGAGCGCCTGCGCAAGCTCAAGGCCGCGCTGCCCAACACCCGCCTGCAGATGCTTCTGCGTGGCCAGAACCTGCTCGGCTACCGCCACTACAGCGACGACGTGGTGCGTGCCTTCGTCGCCAAGGCGGCGGTCAACGGCATCGACGTCTTCCGCATCTTCGACGCGATGAACGACGTGCGTAACCTGCGTGTCTCCATCGAGGCGGTGAAGGCCGCCGGCAAGCACGCCCAGGGCACCATCTGCTACACCACCAGCCCGGTGCACACCATCGAGGCCTTCGTGAAGCAGGCCAAGGAAATGGCCGCCTTGGGCGTGGACTCCATCGCCATCAAGGACATGGCCGGCCTGCTGACCCCGTTCGCCACCGGCGAACTGGTGAAGGCGCTGAAGGCTGAACTGAGCCTGCCGGTGTTCATCCACTCCCACGACACCGCTGGCGTGGCGAGCATGTGCCAGCTCAAGGCCATCGAGAACGGCGCCGACAACATCGACACCGCCATCTCCAGCATGGCCTGGGGCACCAGCCACCCGGGCACCGAGTCCATGGTCGCCGCCCTGCGTGGCACCGAGTACGACACCGGCCTGGACCTGGAGCTGATCCAGGAGATCGGCGTCTACTTCTACGCCGTGCGCAAGAAGTACCACCAGTTCGAGAGCGACTTCACCGGTGTCGACACCCGCGTACAGGTCAACCAGGTGCCGGGTGGCATGATTTCCAACCTGGCCAACCAGCTCAAGGAGCAGGGTGCGCTCAACCGCATGAATGAAGTGCTGGAAGAGATCCCGCGCGTGCGCGCCGACCTGGGCTTCCCGCCCCTGGTGACCCCGACCTCGCAGATCGTCGGTACCCAGGCGTTCTTCAACGTGCTGGCCGGCGAGCGCTACAAGACCATCACCAACGAAGTGAAGCTCTACCTGCAAGGCCGCTACGGCAAGGCAGCGGGCCAGATCAACGAAGCGCTGCGTCGCCAGGCCATCGGCAACGAAGAGGTGATCGACGTGCGCCCGGCCGACCTGATCAAGCCCGAGCTGGACAAGCTGCGCGCCGACATCGGCAGCCTGGCCAAGTCCGAGGAAGACGTGCTGACCTTCGCCATGTTCCCGGACATCGGCCGCAAGTTCCTCGAAGAGCGCGCCGCTGGCACGCTGAAGCCGGAAGAACTGCTGCCGATTCCGACCGGTAACGGCGCGGCCCCGGTCGGTGGCCAAGGCACCCCGACCGAGTTCGTGGTGGACGTGCACGGCGAGAGCTACCGCATCGACATCACCGGCGTGGGAGTGAAGAGCGACGGCAAGCGTCACTTCTACCTGGCCATCGACGGCATGCCGGAAGAAGTGGTGTTCGAACCGCTCAACGAGTTCATCGGCGGCAGCGGCAGCAAGCGCAAGAGCGCCAGCGCCCCGGGCGATGTCAGCACCACCATGCCGGGCAATATCGTCGACGTGCTGGTGAAGGAAGGCGACCAGGTGAAAGCCGGCCAGGCCGTGCTGATCACCGAGGCGATGAAGATGGAAACCGAGGTCCAGGCGCCCATTGCCGGTACCGTCAAGGCCATTCACGTGGCCAAGGGCGACCGCGTGAACCCGGGCGAGGTCCTGATCGAAATCGCCTGATTGCTCCGGCGATAGTCCCCTGGGGGAGCCGCAAGGCTCCCCTTTTTTATGCCGGCTCGATTTGCAGGTGTAGGGGCGAATTTATTCGCCAAGCAGGCCGAAGGCCTGCCTTTCGGGTTCCCAAGGGGGCCGCTTCGCGACCCTTGGCGAATGAATTCGCCCCTACAAGAAAAAGCGCCCGCCGGATAGTGGGTGGCAGCAGGATCAGTCCACGAGCTCCCCGCACAGGTCCACCGCGAACCACTGCTCCGCCTCTTCCTGCCGGAGTCCGGCGCCGAGCAGGGCGAAGAGCTTGCCCAGGGCCGCCTCGCGGGTCATGCCGCCGGCGGGCACCAGGCCGGTGGCGAGCAGTTGGCTGCCAGCGGCGTAGACACCGGCCTGCACATGCCCGGCCGGGCACTGGCTGGTGGCAGCCAGCACCACGCCGCGCTGGTGGGCGGTGCGCAGGGTGTCCAGCAGGGCTTTGTCATCCGAGGGGCCGGTGCCGCTGCCGTAGCATTCCAGCACCAGCGCCTGCACGCCGCTGTCGAGCAGGGCTTGGACATGGCTGGCCTGAATTCCGGGGAAGAGCGGCAGCACGGCGAGGTTCACCGGTTGGCGCGTAGTGCGGTAATCGAGGCCGGCCGCAATGGTCGCGGCACGTTCGCCCTCGCGCAGGCGCGGCAGTTCGGCGAAGGCATCGAAGGCCTCCGAGCGCAGCTTGCTGGCGCGGGCGCCATGCAGCAGTTGGTCATTGAAGAAGAGGTGCACGCCGGGCGCGACGCCGCCTTGCAGCGCATCGATGGCGCCCAGCAGGTTCGGCCAGGCATCGCTGCCTTCGCTTCCGGCCGGCAGCATGGCGCCGGTCAGGACCACGGGCACCGGCAGGCCGAGCAGCAGGAAGCCCAGGGCTGCCGCGCTGTAGGCCAGGGTGTCGGTGCCGTGCAGCAGCAGCACGCCGTCATGGCCGCGTTCCACTGCCTCGACTATGGCGTCGCGCATGGCCAGCCAGTTGGCCTGGCGCATGTTGGCGCTATCGATCAGTGGCAGGAGCTCCTCGAAGTGCCAATCCAGTGCCATTGCCCGGCTCGCCAGCTGCTCGCGCATGCGTGACTCGAAGCCGCTGGCCGGGGCCAGGCCTTCCGGGGTCTGCAGCATGCCGATGGTGCCGCCGGTGTAGAGCACGAAGAGGTTCTTCACAGCATTCATGGTGCGCATCACATAAGAAAGTCAGGGTGCAGAAACGACGGTGCCGCTCCCCGCGTCAGCGGAGGGAGCGGCACCAGGTACTACCGGAACCCGCGATCAGCGGTGGCTTTGCGCCAGGCCGTGGGAGACGGTGACGGTGGGCGCATCGGCTGCCGGGTTGGCCGGCCAGGCGTCGCGGTCCAGGTTCAGGTCGGCGAACTTGGCCGAGTCGAACACCGGTTGGTCGATGCCGGCCTTGCGCTGCTCGTCGTAGTCGCCCATCACCCGCAGGCCGACCTTGATCAGCAGGGCCAGGGCCACCAGGTTGACGAAGGCCAGGCAGGTCATGGTGATGTCGGCGAAGGCGAACACGGTGCCCAGGTTCTGCATGGAGCCCCAGCAGATCAGCGCCAGCACCAGGCCACGGTAGCCCAGCAGGGCGGCACGGCTGCGGCCGACGAGGAACTGCAGGGCGTTCTCGCCGAGGTAGTAGTTGTAGAGGATGCAGGTGAAGACGAACAGGCTCAGCGCCACGCTGACGAAGATCCGGCCCCAATCGCCCACTACAGCGGCGAGGGAGTTCTGGGTCAGGACGATGCCGTCACCTTCGAAGCCCGGGGTGTAGAAGCCGGAGAGCAGGATCAGCAACGCGGTGCAGGTGCAGATCACGAAGGTGTCGAGGAACACGCTGAAGGCCTGCACCACGCCCTGCGCGGCCGGGTGCTTGACGGCGGCCACGGCGGCCACGTTGGGCGCGCTGCCCAGGCCTGCTTCGTTGGCGAACACGCCGCGCTTCACGCCCATCACGATGGCGCTGCCGAGCAGGCCGGCGAAGGCGGGCTCGAGGCCGAAGGCGCTCTTCACGATGGTCACCAGCATGCCGGGCACCAGCTCGATCTGGGTGAAAATCACGTAGAGGGTCACGCCGATGTAGACCAGGGTCTTGACCGGTACCAGCAGGTCCGACACCGAGGCGATGCGCTTGATGCCGCCGATGAATACCAGGCCCAGCAGCACGGCCAGGCCGATGCCGGTGTACTGCACCGGGAGGCCGAAGGCGTTCTCCAGGGAGTGGGTCACGGTGAAGGACTGCAGGCCGTTGAAGGCGAAGCCGTAGGTCACCAGCAGCAGGACGGCGAAGACCATGGCCATCCAGCGCAGCTTCAGGCCGTGCTCGATGTAGTAGGCCGGGCCGCCGCGGTACAGGCCGTCGCCGTCGGCGCGCTTGTAGACCTGGGCCAGGGTGCACTCGAAGAAGCTGCTGGACATGCCGACCAGGGCGGTCACCCACATCCAGAACACCGCACCCGGGCCACCCAGGGTCACGGCAATGCCCACACCGGCGATGTTGCCGGCGCCGACGCGGCCGGCGAGGCTCAGCATCAGGGCCTGGAAGGAGCTCAGCTGGCCAGCCTGGCCACGGATGGATTCCTTGAACACGCCGAACATGTGGCCGAAATGGCGGAACTGGACGAAGCGGGAGCGGAGGGTGAAATAGGTGCCGAGCCCGACGATGAGCACGATGAGCACTTTCCCCGAGAGGAAATCGTTGATCACTTCAAGCATGAGTGAGACCTCGATTCTTATTTTGTTCGCGTGATGGACGAACGGCTTCGAGCGGGCAGGGCTCGGCCGTGGCGCGCAGGGTGGGGGAACAGGGCGCGGATAACAATTTCGCGGGTTGCACCTAGGTGGCGCTACTTGGCGCTATAATCGCGCCACTAGCATCACGCAGGGCGGTGGCATGGCAGAGTATCTCGGCAACAATCTCAAGCTGCTTTGCGGCCACTACCGCTCTATCGCGGAGGTCTGCCGCAAGCTTTCGATCAATCGCGCCCAGTTCAACAAGTACCTGAACGGCCAGAGCCGACCGACCGCCTACAACCTCAAGCGCATCTGTGATTTCTTCGGCGTCGAGGATTACGAGATCCGCCTGCCGCCGGAGCAGTTCGCCCGCCTGCTGGGAACCCGCGCACCGGACCAGATAGACGGTGTTCGCAGCGACCCGCTGCTGGAACTGCTCGCCCCCTTGCGCGAGCAGTCCGTCAGTCTGTCGCGCTATTGCGGCTTCTATTTCGAGTACTCCAACTGCATGTCGGTACCCGGCACCGTCCTGCTGTCCCTGGTGCGATTGTGGGAGGAAGACGGCAATTTCTTCCTGGAGCGCCAGGAGCGCCAGGAACGTTCCAGCAGCACCAACGTCGAGGCCGAGGACTGGGTGCGCTGCTGCTACCGGGGGGTGGCCTTCCAGCTGCAGGACCGCTTGTTCCTGGTGGACTACGAATCGCTCACCCTCAACGAGATGAGCCAGACCATCCTCATTCCCAGCTACAAGAGTCGCATCACCCGCCTCAATGGCCTGAAGACCGGCGTTTCCAGCGGTGACCGGCGCAACCCCGCTTGCACGCGGGTGGTCTGGGAGTACCTGGGCCCGGAGATCAACCGCGTCGCCGCCTACCGCCAGGTGCGGCTCTACCGCCCGGACGACCCACGCATCGACGACGACGTGCGCCAGCGCCTGAATGTGGCGCCGCTGAAGAATGGACTGTTCGAGATCGAGTGAAGGGTTGGGCAGGCCTGCGGCCTGCTTGGCGAATGAATTCGCCCCTACAGGAGCTGCCCTGCCGTTGTAGGGGCGAATTCATTCGCCAAGCAGACCGCAGGTCTGCCCTGCAAGCCTGAAGGGGGCAGCTGCGCTGCCCTTGGCGAATGAATTCGCCCCTACAAGTTCATTCTCCCCTTATGGTGTTCTCCCATGCCGGGACCGATCAGGCCTCCTGCGCCCGATACGCCCCCGGGGTCAGCCCTGTCCACTTCTTGAACGCCCGATGGAAGGCCGAGGGCTCGGAGAAACCGAGCTGCTCGGCGATGTCCTGGATCGACAGCTCGTCCCGTCCCAGGTGGTAGATGGCCAGGTCGCGGCGCAGATGATCCTTCAGTTCCTGGAAGCTCGAACCTTCTTCCCGCAGATGCCGGCGCAGGGTCTGCGGGCTGATGTGCAGTTGCTGCGCCACGGTTTCCAGGTCCGGCCAGGTGCGGCAGTCGCGCCCGAGCAGGCGGCGGATCTGGCTGGTCAGGCTGTCGCCGCCATCGGGGCGGGCCAGCAGGTCGGCCGGGGAATCTTCGAGGAAGTGCTTGAGGGTGCGCTCGTCCTGCAGCAGCGGCATGGCCAGGTAGCGGGCGTGGAAGCGCAGTCCGGTACGGGGCGCGTTGAAACGGCGGGCGGTGGGGAAGAGCAGTTCGTACTCGCTGGCGTGGGTCGGTTCCGCGTAGTCGAAGGTGGCTTCCTCCAGGCGGATGCGCTGGCCGATCAGCCAGCTGCCCAGGCGGTGCCAGATCATCAGCAGGCTTTCCACCAGGAAATGGTCGGGGTCCAGGAGTGCGGAGTCATTCAGCGTCAGCATGACGAAATCGCCGTCCCGTTCCAGTCGGATATCCGGTGGGTAGGGGAACAACCCATAGAAGAGGGCGCCCCGCGTCAGGGCCTTTTCCAGGGTGCGGCAGTGGATGATGGCGTGGCACATCATGGCGAAGGTGCCGCGCTTGCTGGGTTGCCGGGCCAGCCCCATGAATTCGTCGTCCAGGGTTTCCCAGATCAGCTGCATGAGCCGCGCGAACTGCTCCGGGGCGACCCGGGCCCGGGGCTCTTCCAGCAGCGCCGGCTGGATCCCGGCGCCTCGCAGCAGGGCCCCGCAATCCACGCCATTGCGTACGGCGCCACGCAGGGCGGCCCGGACGAAATGACTGGCGATGGTGCGTTCGCGCATGGGCTCTGATCCGTGGTCGGGGAGGCCGATGGTAGGGCGGCGATTGTGGCGGCCACAAGGGCGCAAGTGGCGGAAATCCCCCTGGGGGCGTGGCGGAAATCCGCCCGAGCAGGGATGAAAGGCAAGCCTGCTATCTATTTAAGTGTTTGAAAAATAAGGATTTATTTGATTTTTATGACTTGGCACAGCGACTGCTATAGGAACAGTGCCGTCCATTCGACTGGATCGCACAACAACAAAAGTCTCCCGGAAAGGGAGATATGTCGATCACGGTGACGCCGGACCTTACGGAACAGGTCGGGATCACTAGAAAGGAACACTGCCATGTCCCGCCAACCGTTCTACAAGAGCTTGTACGTCCAGGTCATTGTCGCCATCGCCATCGGCATCCTCCTGGGCCACTTCTATCCGGAAACCGGCGTCGCGCTCAAACCCCTGGGTGATGGCTTCGTCAAACTGATCAAGATGGCGATCGCGCCCATCATCTTCTGCACCGTGGTCAGTGGCATCGCTGGCATGCAGGACATGAAGGCAGTGGGCAAGACCGGCGGCTACGCGCTGGCTTACTTCGAAATCGTCTCCACCGTGGCCCTGATCATCGGCCTGGTGGTGGTCAACATCGTCCAGCCGGGCGTCGGCATGCATGTCGACCCGTCCACTCTGGACACCAAGGGCATCGCCGCCTTTGCCGCCGCCGGCGAGCAGCAGAGCACCATCGCCTTCCTGCTCAACGTGATCCCCAGCACCATCGTTGGCGCCTTCGCCACTGGCGACATCCTGCAGGTACTGTTCTTCTCCGTGATCTTCGCTTTCGCCCTGCAGCGCATGGGTGACTACGGCAAGCCGGTGCTGGAGTTCATCGACCGCATCGCCCATGTGATGTTCGGCATCATCAACATGATCATGAAGGTCGCCCCCATCGGTGCCTTCGGCGCCATGGCCTTCACCATCGGCCAGTATGGCGTCGGCTCGCTGGTGCAGCTCGGCCAGCTGATGCTGTGCTTCTACATCACCTGCGTGTTCTTCATCCTCGTGGTCCTGGGCGGCATCGCCCGTGCCCACGGCTTCAGCATCCTGCGCTTCATCCGCTACATCCGCGAAGAGCTGCTGATCGTGCTCGGCACTTCCTCTTCCGAGTCGGCCCTGCCGCGCATGCTGAACAAGATGGAAAAGCTGGGCGCGAACAAGTCCGTGGTCGGCCTGGTCATCCCCACCGGCTACTCCTTCAACCTGGACGGCACCTCCATCTACCTGACCATGGCCGCGGTGTTCATCGCCCAGGCCACTGACACCCCGATGGATATCACCCACCAGCTGACCCTGCTGGCCGTACTGCTGGTCGCCTCCAAGGGCGCTGCTGGCGTCACCGGCTCCGGCTTCATCGTGCTGGCCGCCACCCTGTCCGCCGTCGGCACCCTGCCGGTCGCCGGCCTGGCGCTGATCCTCGGCATCGACCGCTTCATGTCCGAGGCCCGCGCCCTGACCAACCTCATCGGCAACGGTGTGGCCACCATCGTCGTCGCCAAGTGGTGCAAGCAGCTGGACGAGAGCACCCTGCAGAGCGAACTGGCTTCTGGTGGCAAATCCGCCGAGCAGCCTGCAGCTCCGCAGACGGCTGCCTGATCGACTAAAGCGTTCTCCTCCTGCTGAGGAGGATTTCTCAAGCCCGGCCCCCGTAGCCGGGCTTTTTTTGTCCGCGATTTCCCCCCTGTAGGAGCGAATTCATTCGCGAAGCGGACCGAAGGGCCGCCCATGGCTCCCAGTGGAGGCCACCATCCCTCACCCCAACCCTTCTCCCGGAGGGAGAGGGGCTTTTCAGCCCTGACCGATTGCGTCAATTCCCCTGAGCGCTCGCGTCATTGAGGGCGTGCGGCGCTGGCGCCTAACCTGCGGCACGACTTCGGCCCAGGGAGGCAACGCGATGCAGCGCATTCATTTCGAGACCGAGCACAACCTGTTTCGCGAGGCCTTCCGCGCCTTCCTGCAGAAGGAGGTGGTGCCGCACCAGGAAGCGTGGGAGGACGCCGGGGTGGTCGACCGAAGCGTCTGGAAGACGGCGGGTGACATGGGCTTCCTGCTGCCCTGGGCGGACGAGGCGTACGGTGGCGCCGGGCTCAAGGACTTCCGCTACGAACAGATCATGGCCGAGGAACTGGCCTACATAAACGAGCCGGGCTTCATGATCCCGCTGCATTCCGCCCTCTGCGGCCCCTATATCGCCGAGTACGGCAACGCCGAGCAGAAGGCGCGCTTGCTGCCGGGGATCATCCGTGGCGAGACCATCCTCGCCGTGGCCATGACCGAGCCTTCGGCAGGGTCCGACCTCGCGGGCATGCGCACCACGGCGGTGGACAAGGGCGATCATTTCCTGCTCAACGGCTCCAAGGTGTTCATCTCCAACGGCCTGCTGGCGGACGTGGTGATAGTTGCCGCCAAGACGGACCCATCGAACAAGCACGCCATGGGCCTGTTCCTGGTGGAGCGGGGCATGGAGGGCTTCGAACGCGGGCGCAATCTGAAGAAGCTGGGCATGAAGAGCCAGGACACCGCCGAGCTGTTCTTCAATAACGTCAAGGTGCCGAAGGAAAATCTGCTGGGCGATGCCAAGGGCGGCTTCTTCTACCTGATGAACATGCTCGCCCAGGAGCGCCTGACCAATGCCTGCGGCGCGGTGGCTGGGGCTGAGGCGGCGCTGCGGACCACTATCGATTACGTGAAGGAGCGCAAGGCCTTCGACCGGCCGGTGGTGCAGTTCCAGAACACCCGCTTCAAGCTGGCCGAGATGCGTACCCAGATCGACGTGGCCCAGGTCTTCACCGACCGCTGCGTGATGGACCACAACCAGAAGCAGCTCACCCCGGAGGTTGCGGCCGAGGCCAAGCTGTTCACCACCGAACTGCTGGGCAGGGTGGTGGACGAGGGCGTGCAGCTGCACGGTGGCTGGGGCTACATGTGGGAATACCCCATCTGCAAGATGTACGCGAACGCGCGCATCCAGCGTATCTTCGCCGGCACCTCGGAGATCATGAAAGAGATCATCAGCCGTGGGATGAAGCTCTGAGGCCATTGCCAGCCACCTGATGGTGGATCGATGAAGCGTGATCCACCCTACGCAGGGCCGCTTCCCGTAGGGTGGAAATCCGCGTGGCGGATTTCCACCGCAACCACAGCGCAGATGAACCAACGGAGGAGTTGACCATGTCCAGAACCGGCGCCATCGACGCCTGGGCCCAACTGGCCACCGGCCGCACCCGCGAGCTGATTCCCGAAGCCGTGCGCTTGTTCGAGAAGTCCGGGACCACGGCTCTGCTCGACAAGGGCCTGAGCCCGGAGGAAACCGTGGCCGAGATGGACAAGGCCGGTATCGACAAGCTGATGGTCAGCGCCTGGTGCCGGCCCGAGCGCTGGGTCAGCACCAACGACGAAGTGGCCGAATACACCCGCGCCTATCCTGACCGTTTCGTCGGTGTCGCCGCGGTGGACATGAGCAAGCCCATGGCTGCCGTGCGCGAACTGGAACGGGCGGTGAACGAGCTGGGCTTCAAGGCGCTGCGGGTGGTGCCCTGGCTGTGGAGGCTGCCGCCCAATCACCGGCTTTACTACCCGCTCTATGTGAAGTGCATCGAACTGGACATACCGTTCTGCACCCAGGTCGGCCACACCGGCCCGCTGATGCCGTCGGAAACCGGCCGGCCCGTGCCCTATCTGGACGAGGTGGCGCTGGACTTCCCCGAGCTGCGCATCGTCGCCGGGCATATCGGCCATCCCTGGACCGAGGAAATGATCGGTGTCGCCTGGAAGCACGACAACATCTATATCGATACGTCCGCCTATTTGCCGCGCTACTACCCCCAGGCCCTGCTGCAGTACATGAGGAGCTACGGCCAGGACAAGGTGCTGTTCGGCAGCAACTTCCCGCAGCTGTCGCTTTCCCGCTGCATGGAGCAGGTGACAGAACTGGGCCTGTCGGATCAGGTGCGGGAGAAGTTCCTGCATGCCAACGCGCGCAGAGTGTTCAAACTCTAGGGGCACGATTCAAGGAGTTGCCATGAAAGGCCCGCTGTCTTCGCTGAAAATCCTCGATTTCTCCACTTTGCTGCCGGGGCCGTTCGCCTCGCTGCTGCTGGCCGACATGGGCGCCGACGTGCTGCGGGTGGAGTCCCCCTCGCGCATGGATCTGGTGCGCGTGCTGCCGCCCCATGACGGTGGTGTCTCCACCAGCCACGCCTACCTCAATCGCAACAAGCGCAGCATCGCCCTGGACCTGAAACAGCCGGAGGCGGTGGAGCTGGTCAAGCAGTTGGTGGGCGAATACGACATCGTCCTGGAACAGTTCCGTCCCGGCGTGATGGACAGGCTGGGTCTGGGCTACGAGGCGCTGAAGGCGGTCAATCCGAAGCTCATCTATGTCTCCATCACCGGCTATGGCCAGACCGGTCCTTACCGTGACCGTGCCGGGCATGACATCAATTACCTGGCCCTGGCTGGCATCGCCAGCTACACCGGGCGCCGCGACAGCGGACCGCTGCCGCTGGGCGTGCAACTGGCGGATATCGGCGGCGGTTCGTTGCACGGGGTGATGGGCCTGCTGGCAGCGGTGATCCATCGCCAGGCCACGGGGGAGGGGCAGCAGGTGGATGTGAGCATGACCGACTGTGCCTTCGCCCTGCACGGCATGGCCGGCGCGGCCTACCTGGGGGCCGGTGTGGAGCCGGACATGGAGAACCAGGTTCTCAATGGCGGCAGCTTCTACGACTACTACCGTACCCGCGATGGCCGCTGGTTCTCGGTGGGCAGCCTGGAGCCGCAGTTCATGCAGCAGTTCTGCGCGGCGATCGGCCGGCCGGAGCTTGCGGCCAAGGGGTTGTCACCCAAGGGTGAGGACCAGCGTGAGCTCAAGCGCGCCATCGAGATCGAGTTCGAGACGCGCGACTTCGCCGAGTGGCTGGATCTTTTCGCTGCGCTGGATGCCTGCGTGGAGCCCATGCTGCCGCTTTCCGAGGCGGTGGAGCATCCGCAGATCAAGGCCCGCGGGCTGGTGGTGGAGGTCCCGCGGGACGGGCTGCCGCCGCAGAAGCAGATCGCCTGTCCGATCCGGTTCTCATCCGGCCTGCCGGCGCCGCGTCATGCCGGTGGGGCGGTGGGGTCGCATACGGCCGAGGTGCTCGCCGAACTGGGATTGAGCCCTGAACGGATAGCGGCGCTGATGGCGGCGAAGGTGGTGGGATAACGCGTGGGGAAACCCTGTAGGGGCGAATTCATTCGCCAAGGGTTGCGCAGCGACCCCTTTCAGCCTGGCAGGGCAGACCTTCGGCCTGCTTGGCGAATGAATTCGCCCCCACTGAAGAGCGCAGATCTCACACCTGCCTCTGTTCCCCACTGAACACCAGGGTCACCCGGCAGCGCCGGCAGTAGTAGCGGCGGCCGCGGGCCACCAGGGCGTGGCGCTGGGCCGAAAAGGGGTGGCCTTCGGGGCAGGCGCAGCGATAGAGGTAGCGGGTGACCTTGCGCCGATTCACTTCATAGTTGTGGCAGCGGTTGGGCGGCAGCTCATAGACCCCGCGCATGATCAGCTGCCATTCCTCGCCATGGGGCTGGATGCGCGGGCCGAACAACTGGTGGGCCACCAGGTGCGCCACTTCATGGGCCACCGTCTGGCGCAGGAAGTCTTCGCGGTTCTCACGGTAGAGCTGCGGGTTGAAGCGCAGTTTGTTTTCGTCGAGATGGGCGACGCCGGCCTTCTGCCCGCGCAGCTTGAAACTGACTTCGGGGCGGGGGAACCGGCATTTGAAAAAGTCTTCGGCCTGCTGGTAGCAGGATTCGACACGGGCAAGTAGCTGCTCGGGCATAGGGCACTCCGTTGGCGCGGAATTATGCCGCAAAGCCAGGGCGGGCCGGTGCGGATGACGCCGAGTGGTCATTGCCGGCCAAAACAAAAGGCCGCCCGCAGGCGGCCTTGTTTTCAGCGAGTGTTGTCAGCTGGTGTACACCGGTCCCAGGCCGAAGCCCCAGAGAATGACCGCCGAGGCGATCATCGCCACCAGCACCACCAGGCCCACCGCCAGCACCGAGCTGGAGAACAGGAAGCCTTCGTCCCTGGGAATGCTCATGAACGTCGGTATGCCTACGTAGAGCAGATAGACCGTGTAGCAGATGGCCAGGGTGCCTACCGTCGCGCCGAACCAGAGGTGCGGGTAGAGCGCCGCGAGGCCACCGATGAACAGCGGGGTCGCACAATAGGCGGCGAATACGATGCACTCGGTGACGCTCGGACTGGCGTCGTAGGTGCGTGCCATCCAGTGGATGAAACCACCCATCACCGCTACGCCGGCCAGCATCGCCAGGTAGGACATGATGGACATCTGCAGGGCGCTGGCCTGGGTGAGCATGACGGGATCGCTCTTGCCCAGGACCCAGCCCACCTGGGTAGTGCCGATGTAAGCGGAGATCACGGGAATTGCAGCAAGGATCAGGACGTGGGTTAGGTACATGTGGCTGACGCTTTCCTCTTCGCCACGAATCTCCTGCCACTCTTGATCGGGATGGGTGAAGAGCCCCCAAACGTGGTGGATCATGCTGAACACCTCCTCATTATTATGAGGCCGCCCCCCAGCGAAGTGCCCGCAGCGCGTGGACAGCGCTGACCGGTACCCGACCGACCTATGCGACCTTATGTCGCAGTATAGGCAGGCTGTCCGGCGAAGCCTTAGAGCGAATCGAAGAATCGGCCTCAGCTGTAATAGCGTTGAAGTATTTCCATGGCTTTGTTGATCGATTGCAGGCGCGAGGTGCTGCCACCGCGATCGGGGTGGTGCTGGCTCACCAGTTGGCGATAGCGCTGCTTGATCACGGCCAGGCTGAGGGGCTGGTTGCCGTTGTGCAGGCCGAACAGTTCCAGCGCCGCGAGTTTCTCTTCACCGCCTTGCATGCGCGTCCAGAAGCTCGCCAGCAGCCGTTCCACGTCCTCTTCCGTGGTGTCCCGCAGGTTCTTCAGGTCCAGGTAGTACGCCCGCAGCGGGTCCAGTTCGCTGAGGGTCGTCGCCGTGCCCGCTTCGTACGGCAGCAATTGCACGCACAGCGGGCTGATGGCGAGCAGGGCCACGCCTTCGCCGTTGAGCTGGTCGCGCAGGCGGTACAGGGCGTTGAACACGAGGAAATGGGTGCGGAACAGCACCAGCTTGTCGGTGAGTTCCAGGTGGGGGATATGAGTGGAGTGGCGGGCCTTGAGAGCCTGGATCAGCTGATGCTCGCTCAGCCCCTGGGGCGCTCCACGCAAGAGTTCGTGGAGTTGTGCGCTGAGGTCCAGGGAAGGGTCAAGGTCGCTGTTCATGCGGCGGAGACTAGCACAGGCTGACGATGGGGCTGGGGCCGCGCGCGCTTTGTGCGTAAAATAGCCAGCTTTTCGCATCTCCCCCGGATTTCAGAGCACCATGGGCACCCTTTCGGTCAACCAGAACAAACTGCAGAAACGCATCCGCCGCCTGGCCGGCGAGGCCATCGCCGACTTCAACATGATCGAGGACGGCGACAAGGTCATGGTCTGCCTGTCCGGCGGCAAGGACAGCTACACCATGCTGGACGTGCTGCTGTACCTGCAGAAGGTCGCGCCGATCAAGTTCGAGATCGTGGCCGTGAACATGGACCAGAAGCAGCCCGGTTTCCCCGAACACGTGCTCCCGGCCTACCTGGAGTCCATCGGCGTGGCGTACCACATCATCGAGAAGGACACCTACTCGGTGGTGAAGGAGAAGATCCCGGAAGGCAAGACCACCTGCTCGCTCTGCTCGCGCCTGCGCCGTGGCACCCTCTATACCTTTGCCGACGAGATCGGTGCCACCAAGATGGCCCTGGGACACCACCGCGACGACATCTTGGAGACCTTCTTCCTCAACATGTTCTACGGCGGCACCCTCAAGGCGATGCCGCCCAAGCTGCGCGCCGACGACGGCCGCAACGTGGTGATCCGCCCGCTGGCCTACTGCAACGAGGCCGATATCGAGGCGTACTCCATCCTCAAGGAGTTCCCGATCATTCCGTGCAACCTCTGCGGTTCCCAGGAGAACCTGCAGCGCCAGGTGGTCAAGGAAATGCTCAACGAGTGGGAACGCAAGTCGCCGGGCCGTACCGAGATCATGTTCCGCGCCCTGCAGAACGTGGTGCCCTCGCAACTGGCCGACCGCAACCTGTTCGATTTCGTCAACCTGCGTATCGACGAAACCGCCGCGCCGCGCACCCTGGACGTGGTCAATATCTGATCCTGCCCTTGTGGGAGCGAGCTTGCTCGCGAAGGTTCGCCAGCAAGCCGACTCCTACCGGGAACCGCCTCCGC
Source organism: Metapseudomonas cellulosilytica (assembly GCF_049334135.1). Lineage (NCBI taxonomy): Bacteria > Pseudomonadati > Pseudomonadota > Gammaproteobacteria > Pseudomonadales > Pseudomonadaceae > Metapseudomonas > Metapseudomonas cellulosilytica. The sequence continues at coordinate 22,246 of NZ_JBHZGN010000007.1, forward strand.
ATCGAAAGGACACCGCATGCGCGACTACCGCTGGCTTCACGAATATTGCCTGAACCGCTTCGGCTCGGCCGAGGCCCTGGAAGCGCGCCTGCCGCAGCCGCGCAGCGATGCCGAACTGCGCGACCTGAGCGATGACCGCTACCTGTCGCTGATGGCCCTGCGGGTGTTCCGCGCCGGCCTGAAGCACAGTCTGGTGGATGCCAAGTGGCCGGCCTTCGAAGAGGTGTTCTTCAGCTTCGATCCGCAGAAGGTGGTGCTGATGAGCGCCGAGCACCTGGAGCGGTTGATGCAGGACACTCGGCTGATCCGTCACCTGGGCAAGCTCAAGAGCGTGCCGCGCAATGCCCAGTTCGTGCTGGACGTGGTGCGCGAGCATGGCAGCTTCGGTGCGCTGATCGCCGACTGGCCGGTGACCGACATAGTCGGACTATGGAAATTCCTCGCCAAGCGTGGCAACCAGTTGGGCGGGCTGTCGGCGCCGCGCTTCCTGCGCATGGTCGGCAAGGACACCTTCATCCCCACCGACGACATGGTCGCCGCGCTCAAGGCCCAGGACGTCATCGACAAGGCGCCCACCAGCCAGAAGGACCTGGCCCAGGTCCAGGCCGCATTCAACCAGTGGCACGCCGAAAGCGGCAGGCCCCTCTGCCAGCTGTCGGTGATGCTGGCACACACCGTCAATCACTGATCACACGGTTGCGCCGGTCTTTGCCGTGGGCGGACACTGGGTGCCGTCAGGAACGGGGGTGGCAAATGTCGGACATTCAGCGTGTGGCGGCGGTGCTCAAGGCCGCCGAGAGAATTCTGGTCATCACCGGGGCGGGTCTGTCGGCAGACTCCGGCCTGCCCACCTACCGCGGGCTTGGCGGGCTCTACAACGGCGTGACGGAGGAGGGGCTGCCCATCGAAGAGGCGCTCTCCGGGCCCATGCTGCGGCGCAACCCGGCGCTTTGCTGGAAATACCTCGCCCAGTTGGGGCGCGCCTGCATGGGCGCCCGGCCGAATGCCGGCCATGAAGCCATTGCAGAGCTGCAGCGGCAGAAGCCCGGCTGCTGGGTGCTGACCCAGAACATCGACGGCTATCACCGTCAGGCGGGCTCGCCGCCGGAGCGGCTGATCGAGATCCATGGCGAGCTCTCGCCGCTGTATTGCCAGTCCTGCGGGGCGGAAAGTTCCGACCTGGTCCGACATCTGGCAGGGGAAATGCCTCCCAAATGTCATGAGTGTGGTGGTATTCTCCGTCCGCCCGTGGTGCTGTTCGAGGAAATGCTCCCTGAGCAGGCCATCGACAGCCTCTACGCCGAGCTACGCAAGGGATTCGATGCGGTGATCTCGGTGGGAACCACGGCGAGCTTTCCCTACATCATCGAGCCTGTCATCCGCACCCGCGCAGCCGGCGGTTTCACCGTAGAAATCAATCCGGCGCGCACCGACCTCAGCCCCGTGGTCGATGTTCATCTGCAAGGAAAGGCCTTAGATGTCCTGCAAGGACTGCTAAGTCACATTTCGGGCGATTAAATTTGCAAATGAGGATGATAGAAGGCATAGTCGCGCCTTCTTCATTTTTCATTCCATTTAATTCGACACGGTCGTGCCCATGCTGAAGCGCTTCGCACCCCTCGTGCCTGTCACTTTCGCCCTGTTTCTCGCCGCTTGCGCAGGCAATGTGCAGCAGCAATCCCAGTTCCAGTCCCAGGTCCCGATTGCCGATGGCGCCCCCGATTCGCTGCTGAATGAGCGCGAACCCACCGCCCTTGACCTCGCCAACCTCACTGACGACGAGCCCTACCAGATGCCCTCCCTGGCCGATGGCCTGCTGGAGCGCGGTTTCGAACTGGTGGGTACGCCTTACCGCTTCGGCGGCCGTTCGCTGAAGACCGGCTTCGATTGCAGCGGCTTCGTCGGTTACCTGTTCAAGGAGGAGGCGGGCATCCAGTTGCCGCGCTCCACCCGCGAGATGATCAACCTGGATGCACCGGTGATCGCGCGCAGCGAGCTGAAGCCCGGCGATATCGTCTTCTTCAACAACCGTGGCCGCGGCCGCGTCAGTCACGCCGGCATCTATATAGGCGATGACCAGTTCATCCACTCCAGCAGCAGCCGTAGCGGCGGCGTACGCGTCGATAGCCTCGACGATCGCTACTGGAACGCCAGCTACATGGAAGCCAAGCGCGTCCTGGCAATGAACACCGCCACTTCGAGTCGCCATCAGTTGCATCGCTGATCGGGCGGGTTTAATCGAAAAGCCGAGGCCGTCTCAATGACCGCCTCGGCTTTTTTCTGCCCGGCCCTGCAGCTTTCGCTTGCAATATCACCGTGAGATCAGCAAATTAGCGTGCATTCCTCAAGTCAGGACTGACTTGCCATGCTCGCACCGGAACGCCTCGCCATCCTTGCCCTGGCTGCGCTGCTCACCGCTTGCGCGAGCAAGGCGCCGCCACCCCCTCCCGTCGTCACCGCCCCCATTCCGCAGTTCTCACCTGCTGCGGATGATGTGCTGTTCCGCGCCCTGGGTCTGGTCGGCACGCCTTACCGCTGGGGCGGCAACACGCCGGACAGCGGTTTCGATTGCAGCGGCCTGATCGGCTACGTCTATCGCGATGCTGCGGGCATCAGCCTGCCGCGTTCCACCCGCGAGATGATCGTCATGGGCGCGCCCAGCATCGGCATCGATGCCCTGCAAAGCGGCGACCTGGTGTTCTTCGCCACCAACGGTGGCGGGCAGGTCAGCCATGCGGGCATCTATGTGGGTGAAGGGCGCTTCGTCCACGCGCCACGTACCGGCGGAACGGTGCGTCTGGACAGCCTGTCCAACAGCTACTGGCAGAGAAGCTACCTGAGCGCCAAGCGCGTACTATTCGATCCACGCCTGGCCCGCACCCCCTGAGGTCTCCATGACCAACCGCACGCTGAACCTCGACGATGCCCTCTACGGCTACCTGCTCGATGTCTCGCTGCGGGAAACCCCGCTGCTCGAACGCCTGCGTGCGGAAACCCGGGTCATGCCCATGGCCCGCTGGCAGATCGCCCCGGAGCAGGGGCAGTTCATGGCGCTGCTGGTGAAGCTGACCGGCGCTCGGCGCATCCTCGAAGTGGGCACCTTCACCGGCTACAGCGCGTTGTGCATGGCGGCGGAAATGCCCGAGGACGGCCGCATGATCTGCTGCGACCTGCCCGGCGACTACAACGCCGTCGCCCGGCGCTACTGGCAGGAAGCCGGCCTTGCCGAGCGCATCGAGCTGCGGCTGGCGCCGGCGCTGGAGACCCTGGCCGGCCTCGAATCCGGCAGCTTCGACCTGATCTTCATCGACGCCGACAAGGCCAACTACCCGGCCTATCTCGAAGAGGCCCTGCGCCTGGCGCGCCAGGGCGGACTGATCCTCTTCGACAATGTGCTCTGGAGCGGCCGTGTGCTGGAGGCCGAACCGGACGATCCCGATACCCGCGCCATCCAGGCCCTGAACCGCGCCCTGAAGGTCGATCCGCGCCTCGACCTGTCGCTGCTGCCGGTAGGCGATGGCCTGACCCTCTGCCGCAAACGCTGAAGGGCAGGGTATGCCCGAGCCGATTCGCCTGCCGCCCCAGCCCGACGCCTGCGAGCTTTGCGGTCGCGCGTCGCTGCTGACCCGCCATCACCTGATCCCCAAGGCGCTGCATGACAAGCCCTACGTGCAGAAGCGCTTCGCCAAAAGCGAACGCATCACCGCCACCCTCTGGGTCTGTCGGCCCTGCCACAACCAGATCCACAAGCTGTTCAGCGAGAAGGAGCTGGCCCTGACCTACAACAGTCGTGAGGTCCTGCTGGGCGACGAGCGCCTGCGCAGCTTCGTCGACTGGCTGGCCGGCAAGCCGGCGGGCTTTACTCCGAGGCACTGAATGGCGAGCATCCCCGACGACTTGATCCGGCGCCTGCAGGGCGCCCGCCACCTGGTGATCTTCACCGGCGCCGGCGTTTCCGCGGAAAGTGGCATTCCCACCTTCCGCGATGCCCAGACCGGCCTCTGGGCCAAGTACCGTCCCGAAGAGCTGGCCAGCCCGGAGGGTTTTCGTGCCGCTCCCCAGACTGTCTGGGACTGGTACGCCTGGCGCCGTGAATGGTGCCTGGCGGTGCAGCCCAACCCCGCGCATCTGGCCATCGCTGAGCTGGAGCGGCGTCTGCCGCGGGTGACCCTGATCACTCAGAATGTCGACGGCCTTCACCAACGCGCCGGCAGCCGTGCGCCCCTGGAGCTGCACGGTAGTATCCATCGGCTGAAATGCTTCAAGTGCCGCCGTGATGTCGGCGACTGGCCCGCCGACGCCAGCGACATTCCAGTCTGCGAATGTGGCGGCCTGCTGCGCCCCGCCGTGGTCTGGTTCGGCGAAAGCCTGCCCGAGGCGGTGCTGGATGCGGCAGCCGGTGCCAGCCAGGATGCCGACCTCTTCCTCAGCGTCGGCACTTCCAGCCTGGTCTATCCGGCGGCCGAGTTGCCCTTCCTGTCCAAGCGCTGTGGCGCCTTCGTGGTGGAGATCAACCCGCAGCCGACACCCCTCAGCGCGCGGGCCGACCTGTGCCTGCAAGGGGCGGCGGGGGAGGTGATGGGGCGACTGATTGGAAGCGGCTGGGGAAATCAGCGCATCAGGCAGTAGTTGATCAGCTGCTCTTCGATGCTCTGGCGCTGGCGCAGGAACAACGCAACCATCACCAGGTCCGCGGGCTCATCGAAGCGGTAGAGAACGCGGTATTCCCCAAGGTGCAACTCCCGGTAACCGACTACGCCCAGCAAGGCGGCCTGTTCGCAGACAGGCGCGGCCAATGGATGGGATTTCAAGCGCTTCTCTGCGCTCCTGACCAGCTCGATCAGGCTGGCCTGGGCCTGTTCGACGCCAAGGTAGGGCGCCAAGTGGTGAATCTGCGAGATCAGGCTTTCCTCTGCCGTGCTCGCATAGGCGATTTCAATCGTCCTGCTCATCGGGCGTGGCTCCTGCCGTGCCGTCGGTCATGGGGCTGCGTTGCTTGAGGCGTTCCAGCAAGGTCGTGCCGGAAATCAGGCGCCCCTCGGCCTTGTCTCGCTCGGCGAAGGACAGCAACTTGATCAGTGCCAGCGCCTCGTCGCGTCGTTTGCGCTCGGCGTAGGACTCGACCACGTAGGCCGGCACACCGTTCTGCGTGATGACCATGGGTTCGCTCAGGTCCAGCGAGGCTGCGTGCTGCTTGAGGTAGCTGATGGTTTGGACTTTCATCGCCAGCTCCAGTGGGAAAGGGGAAATGGTACTCGGCGGTGGTCTGTATATAGTCCGAATTCAGACCGATGGCAATCCGGGATGCTGGCCGCAGTTTGACGCTCCCCCGGCAACCCTCTAACCTTCGCCGCTGCCTCAGGTGCCCCTTGGCTTCGGTCCAAGGGGTGAAACAGGGAAGCCGGTCCATTCGAACGAAGAATCCGGCGCTGCCCCCGCAACGGTAGGCGAGTAGAACGCCGCAATCGGCCACTGTGCCCAGGCATGGGAAGGCGCGGCAAGGGAGCGAAGCTCCACTCGCAAGCCCGGAGACCGGCCTGGCGCGTACAGCGCACGCGGAGCCTTCCGCATGCAGTTCCCACAGATGTCGCGCGGGTGGCACGACGGAGATCGAGACTTTGATTCGCAAGCCTTTCATCGGGCCAGCGGCGTTTGCGCTGCTCGGCACTTCAGCCCTTTCCTCCAACGTGGCCGCTGCGGCCCTGACCCTCGACGAGCAGGCGGTCACCGCCACTCGCAGCGAGCATCCGGTGCGTGCCAGCCTGGCGGCGACCAGCGTGATCGACCGCGAAGAAATCGAGCTCAGCCAGGCGCGCTCGGTACCGGAACTGCTGCGCAAGGTGCCGGGCGTGACCGTCAGCAATAACGGTGGTCCGGGGAAGCAGACCACGGTGTCCATTCGCGGGACGGAATCCGATCACGTGTTGGTGCTGATCGACGGCGTCAAGGTGGGGTCGGTCAGCAATGGCCTTACCGCGTTCCAGGACTTGCCGATTGAGTTGATCGAGCGCATCGAGGTCGTTCGCGGCCCCCGGTCGAGCCTCTACGGCTCGGAAGCCATCGGCGGCGTGATCCAGATCTTCACCCGCAAGGGCGGGCAGGACGGCGCCAAGCCCTGGTTCTCCGCCGGGTACGGCACCCACGACAGCTATGACGGCAGCGCCGGTGTTTCCGGCGGCGACGGCAAGGGCTGGTACAACCTCGGCCTCAGCAGCCAGGACACCGACGGCATCGACGCCCTCAATGCACGGAGCAGCTACCACGAGCCCGATGCCGACGGCTACCGCAACCTGTCCGGCAGCCTGGGCGCCGGCTATCGCTTCGACAATGGCCTGGAACTCGACGGCACGCTGATGCGCGTCAAGGCCCACAACGACTACGACCTGGTCAGTCCGTACAATCCCGGGGGAGGGCGGAACGCCAACGCCGACAACGAGCAGCGGCTCATCGGCGGGCGTGCTCGCTTCAGCCCGCTGGAGCTTTGGGATGTGACCTTGCAGGCTGGCCAGAGTGAAGACCTTAGCCGCGAAGAAACGGGCGGGCAGTTCTCCTCACGCTTCGATTCGCAGCGGAACTCGGCTTCCTGGCTGAACGACGTGACCCTGGCCGAAGGCCATGTGCTGACCCTGGGCTACGACTGGCAGCGGGACGAAGTCAGCAGCTCCACCGTCTTTGACAAGGACTCACGGCTGAATAACGGCTGGTTCGCCCAGTACCTCGGCGAGGCTGGTCGCCAGGACTGGCAGCTCAGCCTGCGCCGCGACGACAACGAGCAGTTCGGCACCCACGACACCGGCAGCGCCGCCTGGGGATACGCACTGACCGACGCCGTGCGCTTCAGCCTTAGCTACGGCACCGCGTTCAAGGCGCCGACGTTCAACGAGCTGTACTTCCCCGACTACGGCAACCCCAACCTGGACGCGGAAACCTCCGAGACCTTTGAAGTCGGCCTGGCCGGAGAGCATGACTGGGGGCGCTGGTCGGCAAATGCCTTCCGTACCGACGTGGATGATCTGATCGTCCATGACGCGAACTCCGGGCTCGGGCCCTTCGGCAGCCCCAACAACATCGGCAAGGCGCGCATCGATGGCCTCGAGCTGGTGCTGGGCAGCCGGTGGCTGGGCTGGGACTGGCAGGCCAACGCCACCTTGCTCGATACCGAGAACCGGGCGAACGACGCCAATCACGGTAATGAGCTGCCGCGCCGTGCCCGGCAGGTGTTCAACCTCGACCTGGATCGGCGCATCGGCCGGTTCGGCGTGGGCGCGACCCTGCACGCGGAAGGACGGCGCTTCGACGATATAGAAAATGATCAGCGCCTTGCCGGCTACGCCACCGTGGACCTGCGCGGCGAGTACTGGCTGACCGAGGAATGGCGCCTGCAGACCAAGGTGACCAACCTGCTGGACGCCGATTATGAAACCGCACTGGACTTCAATCAGCCCGGACAGGCAGTGTTCTTCACTGTCCGCTATCAGGCCATTTGACCCCGAGGAATTCCCATGAGCGAATCCGCCGAACGCGACGCCCGCCACAAGGCCCGCATGCAACGCAAGAAGGCCGTGATCGACGAAAAGATCGCCCAGGCCCAGGACGAATACGGCCTGCTGCTGGTGCACACCGGCAATGGCAAGGGCAAGAGCAGTTCGGCCTTCGGCATGGTGGCCCGCGCCCTGGGCCATGGCCTCAAGGTGGGGGTGGTGCAGTTCATCAAGGGCGGCATGTCCACCGGCGAAGAGAATTTCTTCAGGCGCTTCCCCGAAGAGGTCAGTTACCACGTGATGGGCGAGGGCTACACCTGGGACACCCAGGACCGCCAGCGCGATATCGAGAAGGCCCGCGCCGCCTGGGCCGTCGCCCGCGCCCTGCTGGACGACCCGCAGGTGGGCCTGGTGGTGCTGGACGAGCTGAACATCGCTCTCAAGCATGGCTACCTGGAGCTGGACGAAGTGCTGCGCGATATCGAATCCCGCCCCGAGCACCAGCATGTGGTGGCCACCGGCCGTGGCGCCCCCCAGGGGCTGATCGACGCCGCCGACACCGTCACCGAGATGACCGTGGTCAAGCACGCCTTCAAGGCCGGCGTGAAAGCCCAGAAGGGTGTGGAGTTCTGATGGCTCTCCCACATTCCCCCTCTCCCTTCAGGGAGAGGGCTGGGGAGAGGGCTTCCCATGGCTGAGCGCGCCAGACACTGCCCCGCGCTGCTCATCGCCGCCCCCGCTTCCGGCCAGGGCAAGACCACCGTCACCGCAGCGCTCGCCCGCCTGCACGCCCGCAAGGGCAAGCGGGTGCGGGTGTTCAAGTGCGGGCCGGATTTCCTCGATCCGATGATCCTCGCCCGCGCCTCCGGAGCGCCGGTCTACCAGCTGGACCTGTGGATGGTGGGCGAGGCGGAAAGCCGCCGCCTGCTCTGGGAAGCGGCGGGGGAGGCCGACCTGATCCTGATCGAGGGCGTGATGGGCCTGTTCGACGGCGCGCCCTCGGCCGCTGACCTGGCGCGGCGCTTCGGCGTACCGGTGCTCGGCGTGATCAATGGCGCGGCGATGGCCCAGACCTTCGGCGCCCTGGCCGTGGGCCTGGCCACCTACCAGCCGGACCTGCCCTTTGCCGGCGTGCTCGGCAACCGTGTCGGCAGCCAGCGCCACAGCGACCTGATCCGCGGCAGCCTGCCCGACTGGATTCGCTGGTACGGCTCCTTGCCGCGCAGCGCGGAGGTCGAGCTGCCCAGTCGCCACCTGGGACTGGTGCAGGCCGATGAGCTGGCCGACCTGGACGCACGCCTGGACGCCGCCGCCGACGCCCTGGTCGCCAGCGCGGAAGTGGCGTTGCCGCCGGCGGTGCCTTTCGCCGCGCCGGAGCCGCAGCAGCTGGGCGACTGGCTGGCCGGTGTGCGCATCGGCGTGGCGCGGGATACCTCCTTCGCCTTCCTCTACCAAGCCAACCTCGACCTGTTGCAGCGCCTGGGTGCCGAACTGGTGTTCTTCTCGCCATTGTCCGATGAGCAACTGCCGGCGGTGGACAGCCTTTACCTGCCCGGCGGCTACCCCGAGCTGCACCTGCGCCAGCTCTCCGGCAATCGCGCCATGGCCCAGGCCATCCGTACCCACCACGAGGCCGGCAAGCCGGTCCTCGCCGAGTGCGGTGGCATGCTTTACCTGCTGGACGCCCTGACCGACGCGGGCGGCGAAACCGCCGAGCTGGTCGGCCTCCTGCCCGGTCGCGCCACCCTGCAGAAACGCCTGGCGGCCCTGGCGCTGCAGGAAGCGCCGTTGCCGGAGGGCAGCCTGCGTGGGCACACCTTCCACCATTCCCTGCTGGATTCTGCACTGGAGCCCCTGGTTCGAGGGCTCTGCCCGAACGACAAGCCGGTGGCCGAAGCGGTGTTCCGCATCGGCCGGCTGACGGCTTCCTACATTCACTTCTACCTGCCGTCCAATCCCCGGGCGGCCGCGGAGCTGTTCCGACCATGAGCGAACACGCCTTCAGCATCGAGGAGCGCGCGGCGGTCTACCGCGCCATTGCCGAGCGTCGCGACATGCGCCATTTCAGCGGCGGCGAAGTAGCCCCCGAATTGCTGGCGCGGCTGCTGGAGGCCGCCCACCAGGCACCCAGCGTCGGGCTGATGCAGCCCTGGCGTTTCATCCGCATCGCATCGCAAGAACTGCGCGATGGCATCCATGCCCTCGTGGAAACCGAGCGCGTGCGCACCGCCGAGGCGCTGGGCGAGCGCTCGGACGCGTTCATGCAGCTCAAGGTGGAGGGCATCCGCGACTGCGCCGAATTGTTGGTTGCGGCCCTGATGGACGGCCGCGAGGCTCATGTATTCGGCCGTCGTACCCTGCCGGAAATGGACCTGGCCTCGCTCTCCTGCGCCATCCAGAACATGTGGCTTGTGGCCCGGGCCGAAGGGTTGGGCATGGGCTGGGTATCGCTGTTCGATCCCGTCGCACTGGCCGACCTGCTGGGCATGCCCGCAGGCAGCAAGCCCCTGGCAGTGCTCTGCCTGGGGCCGGTCACCGAGTTCTACCCGGCGCCGATGCTGGCCCTGGAAGGTTGGGCCCAGCCGCGACCGCTGGCCGATCTGGTGTTCGAGGACCAGTGGGGGCGGCGCCGATGAGCCTGGGATTCCTGACTATCGGCGCTGTGGCGCTGGATGCCCTGTTCGGCGAACCCAAGGGTTGGCACCCGCTGGTGGCCTTCGGCAAGCTCGCCACCCGCCTGGAGCAGCGCTTCAACCCCGGCGGCCGAGGCTGGCGCAGCCATGGCGCGAGCGCCTGGGCGCTGGCGGTGCTGCCGCTTACGCTGCTGGCCTGGTTGCTGTCGGAGCTGCCCTATGTCGGTTGGCTGGTGGGGGTAATCGCCCTCTACGCCGCCATCGGCCTGCGCAGCCTCAACGAACACGCCGAGCCCGTGGCCAATGCCTTGCAGGCAGGCGATCTGCCGGAGGCGCGCAAGCGCGTGGGCTACATGGTCAGCCGCGAAACCCGCGAACTGGACGAATCCGCCGTCGCCCGCGCCGCCACCGAATCGGTGCTGGAAAACGGCAGCGACGCGGTATTCGCCGCGCTCTTCTGGTTTGCCGTGGCCGGTGCGCCGGGGGTGGTGCTCTATCGGCTGTCCAACACCCTGGATGCCATGTGGGGCTATCGCAACGAGCGCTTCGAGCGCTTCGGCTGGGCTGCTGCGCGAATCGACGACGTCCTCAATTTCATCCCGGCCAGACTGGTGGCTCTGACCTACGCATTGCTCGGCAAGACCAGCCTGGCCCTGCGCTGCTGGCGCCGCCAGGCGCCGCAATGGGACAGCCCCAACGCCGGTCCGGTGATGGCCGCCGGCGCCGGCGCCCTGGGCGTGGCCCTGGGTGGCGCGGCGGTCTACCACGGCGAACTGCACCAGCGGCCGGTGCTGGGCGAAGGCCCGGCGGCCCGCGCCGAAGACATTGGCCGGGCCATGGACCTGGTGCGTCAGGGTGTGCTGCTCTGGCTGGCGGCACTGATCATCGGAGGCTGGCTCCTTGCTTGAACATGGCGGACGGCTGCGCGCAGCGGCGCAGCGCTACGGCATAGCCGAGGCCGACTGGCTCGACCTCTCCACCGGCATCGCCCCCTACGGCTGGGCGCTGCCGGCCATTCCGAGCGCTGCCTGGGCGCGCCTGCCCGAGCGGGAGGACGGCCTGGAAGCGGCGGCGCGGCGCTTTTACGGCTGCGTTTCGCTGCTGCCGGTGGCCGGCTCCCAGGCGGCCATCCAGGCCTTGCCGCGCTTGCGGGCGCGCAGCCGAGTCGGGGTGATCTCGCCCTGTTACGCCGAACATGCCCATGCCTGGCGCCGCGAAGGCCATGAACTGGAAGAGTTGGATTCCGCCACCGCCGAGCGTGAGCTGGACCGTTTCGACGTGCTGCTGGTGGTCAATCCGAACAACCCAACCGGCCAGCGCCTGGCGCCCGAGACCCTGATGGAATGGCGTGCGCGCCTGGCGGAGCGGGGTGGTTGGCTGCTGGTGGACGAAGCCTTCATGGACTGCACGCCGCAGCAGAGCCTGGCCGGCCATTGCCCGCTGCCGGGGCTGGTGGTGCTGCGCTCCTTCGGCAAGTTCTTCGGCCTGGCGGGCATCCGCCTGGGCTTCGTGCTGGCCGACGCGGCGCTGCTGGGGCGGCTGGAAGAGCTGCTCGGCCCCTGGTCCGTGAGCGGCCCGGCGCGGGAGCTGGCCAAGGCCCTGTTGCAGGACGAAGCGGGGCAGGCGCGTCAGCGCCAGGCCCTGCTGCGGGACGGCCAGCGCCTGGATAGCCTGCTGCGGGACTGCGGTCTCGCACCCGCCGGCGGTACCGCGTTGTTCCAGCGACTGGTTCGCGACGACGCCGTGGCCCTGCACGAATTCCTAGCTGCCCGCGGCATCCTCACCCGCCTGTTCGCCACACCGCCCAGCCTGCGTTTCGGCCTGCCGCCGGACGAGGCGGGCTGGGCACGCCTGGGCCAGGCCCTGATCGACTATTCCAAGGAACATCCATGACCACCCTGATGGTGCAGGGCACCACCTCCGACGCCGGCAAGAGCACCCTGGTGACCGCCCTGTGCCGCTGGCTCAGGCGCCAGGGCGTGGCGGTGGCGCCGTTCAAGCCGCAGAACATGGCACTGAACAGCGCGGTGACCGCCGATGGTGGCGAGATCGGCCGCGCCCAGGCGGTGCAGGCCCAGGCCTGCGGGCTGGCACCCCACACCGACATGAACCCCGTGCTGCTCAAGCCCAATACCGACATAGGCGCCCAGGTGATCATCCATGGCCGCGCCGTCACCAGCATGAATGCCGCTGCCTATCACGACTACAAGAAGGTCGCGATGCAGGCCGTGCTGCAGTCCCACCAGCGCCTTTCAGCCCAGTACCCGGTGCTGCTGGTGGAGGGTGCCGGCTCGCCTGCGGAGATCAACCTGCGGGCCAACGACATCGCCAACATGGGCTTCGCCGAAGCGGTGGACTGCCCGGTGATACTGGTGGCAGACATCGACCGGGGTGGCGTCTTCGCCCATCTGGTGGGCACCCTGGAGCTGCTGTCGCCCAGTGAGCAGGCGCGGGTGAAGGGTTTCGTCATCAACCGCTTCCGGGGCGATATCGCCCTGCTGAAGCCGGGCCTGGACTGGCTGGAACAGCGCACCGGCAAACCGGTGCTGGGCGTGCTGCCCTACCTCACCGACTTCCACCTTGAAGCCGAGGACGCCATCGACCCGCGCCAGGCGGCCAAGGCCGGCGAAGCGCTGCGAGTGGCGGTGCCGGTGCTGCCGCGCATCAGCAACCACACCGACTTCGACCCCTTGCGCCTGCATCCGCAAGTGCAGCTGACCTTCGTCGCCCCCGGCCAGCCGATTCCGCCGGCGGACCTGATCATCCTGCCCGGCTCCAAGAGCGTACGCGCCGACCTCGCGCGGCTACGCGAACACGGCTGGGACCAGGCCCTGCAGCGCCACCTGCGTTATGGCGGCAAGGTGCTGGGCATTTGCGGTGGCTACCAGATGCTCGGCCGCGAGATTGCCGATCCCCATGGCCTGGAAGGCCCGGCGGGGACGAGTGCGGGCCTCGGTTTGCTGGATATCGACACGGTCCTGGAGCCGGAGAAGCAGCTGCGCAACGTCGCTGGACGTCTGTCGTTGGCCGATGTCCCCGTGAGCGGCTATGAAATCCATGCCGGCGTCAGTACCGGCGCCGGCCTCGAACGTCCCGCGGTGATGCTGGCCGATGGCCGAGCCGATGGCGCTTGCAGTGGCGATGGCCAGGTCATGGGCACTTACCTGCACGGCCTGTTCGAATCCTCTGAAGCCTGCGCCGCCATCCTGCGCTGGGCGGGCCTGGACAGCGTGCAGCGGGTGGATTACCACGCCCTGCGCGAGCGCGATATCGAGCGCCTGGCCGATCAGGTCGAGCAGCATCTGGACACCGGCCTTCTCGCTGAACTCTGTGGCATTGAGGAGCACGCCCATGCCTGAACTCATCCTCGGCGGTGCCCGCTCCGGCAAGAGCCGGCTGGCGGAGAAGCTCGCCGTCGACAGCGGCCTGAAGGTCATCTACATCGCCACCAGCCAGCCCCTGGATGGTGAAATGAGCGCGCGGGTCGCCCATCACCGCGCCCGCCGCCCCGACCACTGGGGGCTGGTGGAAGAACCGCTGGAACTGGCCCGCGTGTTGCGTGAGCAGGCTGCCGCCGACACCTGCCTGCTGGTGGATTGCCTGACCCTCTGGCTGACCAACCTGCTGATGCTGGACGACCCTGCGCGACTGGATGAAGAACGCGAGGCCTTGCTCGGCTGCATCGCCGGACTGCCCGGCCGCGTGCTGTTGGTGAGCAATGAAACGGGCCTCGGTGTCGTGCCCCTGGGCGAGTTGACCCGTCGCTATGTCGACGAAGCCGGCTGGCTGCACCAGGCTCTGGCCGAACGCAGTGAACGGGTGATCTTCACCGTCGCCGGCCTGCCCATGATTCTCAAGGGAGAAGCCCTATGACCCCCCTGCAATGGTGGCAGGCCCCCTGCCAGCCGCTGGACCCCATCGCCCGTGCCAAGGCCCAGGCTCGCCAGGACCAGTTGACCAAGCCGCGCGGCGCCCTTGGCCAACTGGAAGACCTGGCCATCACCCTGGCCGCCCAACAGGGCCGGGAGCGGCCGCGCGTCGACCGCCCCTGGTTCGCCGTGTTTGCCGGCGACCACGGCGTGGTGGAGGAGGGCGTATCCGCCTACCCGCAGGCCGTGACCGGCGAGATGCTGCGCAACTTCGTTCGTGGCGGCGCCGCCATCAGTGTTCTGGCGAAGAGCCTGGACGCAACCCTGGAACTGGTGGACTTGGGCACCGCCGTGCCGCTGGAGCCGCTGCCCGGTGTGTTGCACCTGCATGTCGGGGCCGGCACGGCGAACTTCGCCCGGGAGCCGGCGATGACTGCCGCCCAATGCCTGATCGCGCTGCAGGCGGGCCGTGCCAGCGTCGAGCGCGCCCAGGCGGCCGGAGCTGAGCTCTACGTCGGCGGCGAGATGGGCATCGGCAACACCACCACCGCCAGCGCCCTGGCCTGTGCCCTGCTGGGTTTGCCGGCCACCGCACTGGCCGGCCCCGGCACCGGTCTGGATGGCCAGGGCGTGGCCCACAAGATCCAGGTGATCGAGCGTGCCCTGGCGCTGCATCGGGACGGCTGCGACAGCCCCGGGGAAATCCTGCGTCGTCTCGGCGGCTTCGAGGTCGCGGCACTGGCCGGCGCCTACCTGGGCTGTGCCCAACTGGGGCTGCCGGCCCTGGTGGACGGTTTCATCTGCAGCGTGGCGGCGCTCTGTGCCGTGCGTCTGAACCCCGCCTGCCGCGAGTGGCTGCTGTTCGCCCACCGTTCCGCCGAGCCCGGCCACCTGGCCGTGCTGGAAGCACTGGAGGCCGAGCCGCTGCTGGATCTGGGCCTGCGCCTGGGGGAAGGCAGCGGTGCGGCGATCGCCTTGCCGCTGCTGCGCCTGGCCTGCGAGCTGCACGGTGGCATGGCCACCTTCGCCGAGGCCTCGGTATCGGACCGGCCGGCATGAACCTCGACCTGCTGCGCCATGGCGAAACCGAACGGGGCGGCGGCTTTCGCGGCAGCCTGGACGACGCCCTGACCGCCAGCGGTTGGGCGCAGATGCGTGCCGGCATCGACGGGGCGGGGCCCTGGGATGTGCTGGTGAGTTCTCCCCTGCAACGTTGCGCCGCCTTCGCCCGGGAGCTTGCGCAGGAGCTTGGCCTGCCGCTGCATTTCGACGCCGATCTGCGCGAGCTGCACTTCGGCCAGTGGGAAGGCCGCAGCGCCGCCGAACTGATGGTGGATCAGGCCGAGGGCCTCGGTCTGTTCTGGAATGACCCCTACAGTTTCACCCCGCCCGAGGGTGAAACCCTGCTGGCCTTCGAGGCGCGGGTAGTGGCCGCCGGCGAGCGCCTGCGTGAGCGCTTCTCCGGCCAGCGGGTGCTGCTGGTCACCCATGGCGGGGTGATCCGCTTGCTGGTGGCCCGGGCCCGGCAGTTGCCGCGCGCCCAGTTGATGCAGGTGGAAGTGGCCCACGGTGAATTGTTCCGCCTGGCGTTCGATGATCCTGGCTTGCGGGAAAGGCCATGACGCCCTTGCTCATCGCCCTGCAATTCCTCACCCGCCTGCCGGTACGTCTGCCTGGCATGCCCGAGCCCCGGCAGATTGGCCGATCGTTGCTGTGGTATCCGCTGGTCGGGGTTCTGATCGGGCTGTTGTTGCTTGGGGCGGCGTATCTGCTGGATGAGCGCTCGTCGTTGCTCTCGGCAGCGTTGCTGCTGGCGCTCTGGGCAGGGCTATCCGGCGGCCTGCACCTGGATGGCCTGGCCGACACGGCGGATGCCTGGGTGGGCGGCTACGGCGACCGTGAGCGCACCCTGGCGATCATGAAGGACCCGCGCAGTGGCCCCATTGCGGTCGTGGTTCTGGTGCTGGTGCTGCTGTTGAAGTTCGCCGCCCTGGTGGCGCTGCTGGACGCCGGCCAACTACTGCCATTGCTGCTGGCGCCCTGGTTGGCGCGGGGGCTGTTGCCTCTGCTTTTCCTCACCACCCCCTACGTCCGTCCCGGCGGCCTTGGCCAGGCGCTGGCCGAACACCTGCCGCGGCGGGAACTGCCGCTGTGGCTGGCGGGGCAGGGTGCGGTCATGCTGGTGCTTGGCTGGCAAGCCTGGGTTGCGCTGGCGGTGGCGCTGCTGGTGTTTGCGTGGTTGCGAGCGAGGTTTCTGCAGCGGCTAGGTGGGACCACCGGGGATACTGCGGGGGCGATGGTGGAGGTGGTGGAGGTAGTGGTGCTGATGGCGATTGTACTGGCCTGATGCACCCTCACCCCCAGCCCCTCTCCCTGAAGAGGAGAAGGGAGTTGCTCCGTGCCGGCTTCGACCTTGTCGCTACGCCTGACTCCGAGTTCCGGGGAAACATGAGGGACGCAGGCGCGAGTCACCCCTCGCCCTTTCAGGGAGAGGGGCCGGGGGTGAGGGGATTCCCGGGAAATGCGCTGTCCGCTGCCAACCGTATTGCGTCCAGGACCGCCTCCGTCTGCTGCAGAACGTCGTGGTTCCAGAAGCGCAGAACTTGGAATCCCTTGGCGCTCAGCCACTGGTCCCGCGCCTGATCAGCAGAGTTCTCCAAATGCTGTCCGCCATCCAGCTCTACCACCAGCATCCGCTCGAAGCAGATGAAGTCGACAATATAGCGGCCGATGGGTCTCTGCCTTCGAAACTTCAGGCCGAGTAGTTGTCGGCAACGCAGATGCTGCCAGAGCAGTCTTTCCGCATCCGTCTGTGTCGCCCTGAGCTGCCGTGCAAACGCGTGCTTCTCCATAAGCTTCCATTCCTGTCTCGGAAAAGCCCGATTGTCCAAGCAGCCCGCTTCGGAATGGTCCGATTGCGGCCAGCGAATGCTCGTTTCTCACTGGTCAGTCCGATCACTGAACTCGTAGGTTTCAGCTCGTCTTGTGAGCCCTGGCGACCGGCCAGCCATCGTCAACCAGCAGCATCCGATTGACGTCAATCTATATGCGGGTATATACACGCATCCATGTTGCCGACCCAATGCCTTTGCACCAAACTGCGCCGCGCCACGCGCAACGTGACGCGGCTCTATGACGATGCCCTTGCTGGCGTCGGGCTGAACGTCGCCCAGTATTCGCTGTTGAAGAACCTGTCGCGGCTCGATCAGCCGAGCATTACCAGCCTGGCCGAGGCCATCGGGCTGGACCGCAGCACCCTGGGGCGCAACCTCAAGGTGCTGGAGGCCAAGGACCTGGTCCGGCTGGAGGGAGGAGAGGACCAGCGCAATCGCCTGGTGTCCCTGACGCCGGCCGGCCGCGCCAGCCTCGGCGAGGCGCTGCAGGCCTGGGAACGGGTGCAAGTGCAGATGGGGCAGCGCATGGGGCTGGAGAAGCGGGCGGCGTTGATGGCGCTGCTGGATGATCTGGAACATATGGACTGAGTTTTCGCTGAAAAGCGGGTATCTACCCGTAAAGGATTTTTCTATGACATCGGTATGGCGTACGAGTGGCTGGATTCTTCTTGGGGCGTCACTGATCCTGGCGCTGTCCTTGGGCATTCGCCATGGCTTCGGACTGTTCCTTGCGCCCATGAGCAGCGAATTCGGTTGGGGCAGGGAGGTGTTCGCCTTCGCCATTGCCCTGCAGAACCTGATCTGGGGCCTGGCGCAGCCCTTCACCGGGGCGCTGGCCGATCGCTTCGGCGCGGCGAAGACGGTGATCGTCGGGGGTGTGCTCTACGCCCTGGGCCTGGTGCTGATGGGCTTTTCCGACTCGGCCCTGTCGTTGTCCCTCAGTGCGGGCCTGCTGATCGGCATCGGCCTGTCGGGCACCTCATTCTCGGTGATCCTCGGGGTAGTGGGCCGCGCCGTACCGATGGAGAAGCGCAGCATGGCCATGGGCATTGCCGCGGCGGCCGGCTCCTTCGGCCAGTTCGCCATGCTGCCCGGCACCCTCGGCCTGATCGGCTGGCTCGGCTGGTCCTCCGCCTTGTTGGCGCTGGGCCTGCTGGTGGCGCTGATCGTGCCGCTGGTGGGACTGCTCAAGGATAATCCGCTGCCAGCACAGGGTCATGAGCAGAGCCTGGGCGAGGCCCTGCGCGAGGCCACTGGTCACTCGGGGTTCTGGCTGTTGGCCCTGGGGTTCTTCGTGTGTGGTTTCCAGGTGGTGTTCATCGGCGTGCACCTGCCGGCATACCTGGTGGACCAGCACCTGCCGGCCTCGGTGGGCACCACGGTGCTGGCGCTGGTGGGGCTGTTCAACGTGTTCGGCACCTACATCGCCGGTTGGCTGGGCGGTCGCCATGCCAAGCCGAAGCTGCTCACCGCGCTCTACCTGCTGCGCGGTGTGGTGATTGTGGCGTTCGTCTACTCGCCGCTGACCATCTGGAGCGCCTATGCCTTCGGCATGGCCATGGGGTTGCTGTGGCTGTCCACGGTTCCGCTGACCAATGGCACGGTCGCCACCCTGTTCGGCGTGCGCAACCTGTCCATGCTCGGTGGTATCGTCTTCCTGTTCCACCAGTTGGGCGCCTTCCTGGGCGGCTGGCTGGGTGGCTATCTCTATGACCACACGGGCAGCTACGAACTGGTATGGCAGATTTCCATCTTCCTCAGCCTGATGGCCGCCGTGCTGAACTGGCCGGTGCGCGAACAGCCGGTGGCGCGCCTGCAGCCCGCCGGAGCCGCATGAGGCTGGGTCTGGCCTGGGCGTTCGGCGCGCTGCTGGCCGGCCTGCTCCTGGCTCTCGGCTGGTGGGGCTGGCAGCAGGGTGGCCTTGCGCTTATGCAGTTGGGGTTCAATTGCTAGGCGAGGCACTTGGCAGTAGCGTAGGTTGATTACCCGATTGCGCTGGAGCCTGCCATGAACGCCTTGTCCGCCCTGCCTCTGACGCTGCTCGCCCTGTTCGGTGGCCAGGCCCTGGCCGCCGAGTGTCCCGCGTTGCTGCTGCATGAACTGCCGCAATTGCGCTCCAAGGCAACCATCGACCTCTGCCAGCGCTTCGCCGGCAAACCGCTGCTGATCGTCAACACCGCGAGCCATTGCGGTTTCACCCCGCAGTTCAAGGGCCTCGAAGCGCTCTACAAGCGCTACAAGGGCCAGGGCTTCGAAGTGCTGGGCGTGCCCTCGGACGACTTCAGGCAGGAGGCCGCCACCACCGAGGAAACCGCCAAGGTCTGCTACGTCAATTACGGCGTGACCTTCGCCATGACCCAGCCTCAGCATGTCACCGGCGATGAGGCGACGCCGCTCTACAAGGAGCTGATCGCGCAGTCCGGGCAGACACCGCGTTGGAACTTCTACAAATACGTGGTGGATCGCCAGGGCAAGGTGATCGCTCATTTCTCCAGCCTGACCAAACCGGATGATCCGGACCTCCTGAAGGCGGTGGAGCAGGCCTTGGCGAGCCGGCCCTGAAATCGTCTCTCTGCAGATGGGACGATGGTCTTGAAATCTTGATCTACTCTTCTGGACGTCCCGGCCAATAGTGCCAGCGGCAGGGGGAGGCTGGCTGGAGTCGGTCGCGAGGAACCCCGCGAAAGCGAGGTCGCTTGACCCTATTGCCCGGACTCCCCTCTTCGCGAATGGCAAGCCGGTATCGGGGCAGCAGTCTCGGCCCGGGAATACCCTGCAGCACGCTTCACGGATGCACACACCATCAGTGGCCTACATCGAGCATGGAAGGTAGAGCATGAATGCGCCCGTACCGAATCGATACCGGAGTGTCGACGAAATCGACTTGCTTACGCTGTTCAAGTTGCTGTGGCGGCAGAAGATCCTGATTGCCGCGTGCGTCCTGGGGGTGCTCATTACAGCCGCAGCCTATGTCGTCCTGGTAACGCCCGAGTACCAGGTACAGAGTCTCCTGCGACCCGCCGCGCTCAAGGACCTCGACGAGCTCAACGAAACCAAGCTGTACGAGCTCAAGCCGCAGACCGCCCTGAAGCACGTCGGGGATGCCCTGGAGTCATACAGCCTGAGGCTCCGGTTCTTCCAGGATCATCCGGAGCTGATTGCCCCCGCAAAGCGCGAGGGTGAATCTCTGGAGCAGACGTTGGAGCGGCTGAATCGGGAAAATTTCTCGGTGATACGCCCTGACCCCAAGAAGACAGGCTCCTTCTATGCGGGCCTGACTCTGAACTACCCCGAGGGCATGGATGGCGTCGCGATCGTCAATGGCCTGGTCGATGCTGCGGTTGAGGATGAACTGGCCAAGGTGCGTGAAGATTTCACGGTATTCAGCAAGAACCGGGTAGCCCAGGTCCAGGGGCAGATCGCGGCCGAACGTGCAAGCTACCTGGCAGGGAAGGAAGCGCGAATCGCGTCCTTGCTGGAGGCCGATCAACTGAAGAAGGAGCAGCTTCAGGATGAGCTCCAGGTATTGCGCCAGCAGCTGAAAGGCCGCCGCCAGGACCGTATCAGGCAATTGGATGAAGCCATCCAGATCGCGACCCAGTTGGGTATCGCCAAGCCGACCACGCCATCAGCCCTGGGCGATAGCGTCCATGCCGGGCCGGGCAGTGTGATCCGTACCGAGGTGAACAATCAGCAGATCCCGCTCTATTTCATGGGAACCGACGCATTGAAAGCCGAGCGCTCGGCATTGCTGTCCCGCGATTCCGACGACTTCACGGAACCGCGCGTCGGCGAGATCCAGGCGCAGCTGAAACTGCTGGCGAACAACCGCGAAGTCGAGGTCCTCAAGCAACGGGAAAATGAAGACCTGTTTCTCTCCAACCTGGCCAAGTTGCGTCGGGAAATTGCGCGTCTAAAGGGGCTGCAGGTGGATTTCAACAAGGTGCAGCTGGTGCGTGTCGACCAGGTCGCGACCGTTCCGAGCAAACCTGTAAAGCCGCGCAAGGCCCTGGTTCTCGGGATGGCTCTGGCGGCTGGTCTGGTCCTGGGGATTTGTGCGGCGATGATCCGGGCAATGGCCTTGCGCTCGAGGGAAGTTGAAGAGGAACAGCAGCCGGCCGCCCTCGTCGGATTGGGTTGAGGCGATGACCTTGGTTTTTGAGTTGAAGACTACCCATGAAAAAGCCCGGACAAGTCCGGGCTTTTTTGTGTCGGTCGATCCCACTCAGAAGCGGTAGGTCACCTGCGCGCCCAGGCCGTGGGCGCTGTTGTTGAAGGTGGAGCGGTAGGCACCCTTGGTGGCGCTGACCTGGTTGATGTCGGCGTCGTCTTCCTTCAGATAGGAGTAGGCGACGTCGATGGTCATGTCGTCGTTCGGGCTCCAGGCGGCGCCCAGCGCGAGGATCTTGCGATCGTCGCTGGGGATGCGCGGCGAGCGGAATTCGTTGCGGGTCGGGGACTGGTCGTAGGCCAGGCCGGCGCGCAGGGTCCACTGCCGGTTCAGCTTGTAGGCGGCGCCGACGGCGTAGGACCAGGTGTCGCGCCAGTCCTGCTCTTCGGTGATGGTGCCGAGGGCCGGGGCCAGCAGGCCGCGAACGCCCTTGTTTTCCACCTTGATCTCTTCCAGGCGGCTCCAGCGGGTCCAGGTGCTGCCGGCGTAGAGCGTCCAGGCGTCGTTCAGGTCATGGGTGACGGAGAAGTCGACGGATTCCGGGGTTTCCAGGTCCAGGGATGCGTCGTACTTGCCCGCAGAGCTGCCCAGTACGGGGCCGCTGCCGGATACGGTGGTGTCGCCGCGCAGCGTGTAGTCCACCTTGGAGTGGTAGGTCAGGCCGAAGCGGGTGCGCGGGTCCAGTTCGAAGAGCACGCCGGCGTTGAAGCCCAATGCGGTGTCGTCGCCCTTGACCTTCACCTTGCCGTCATTGCGGCCGGGGGACAGCGGATTGACCACCGCGGAGGTCAGCTCGCCGTCGATGCGGTTGATGGTGGGGCCGAAGCCGACGGACAGCTGGTCGTTGATGCGGTAGCTGACGGTGGGCTGGACGGTGATCACGCGCACTTCGCTCTTGTCGGCGTAGTAGCGGCCGGCGAAGCCGCTCTCGTAATCGGTGATCAGGCCGAAGGGCACGTAGACGCCGACGCCGAAGGCCCATTTGTCGTCCACCGGCTTGACGTAGTAGCCCATGGGGGCGACCACGGTCGGGACCATGTCACCGTCGTTGCTGCCACCGAAGGTGCTGCGCGCGTCGTCGATGTCGGTCTTGGCGAGAATCGCCGCGGCGCCGGCGCTGATCTGCTCGCGCTTGAGGCGCGCCATGCCCGCCGGGTTGCCAAATACGGTGGTGGCGTCATCGGCCGAAGAAGAGCGACCGGCGAAGGCAGTGCCCATGGCGCTGACGCTCTGTTCGTTGATGGCGAAGCCGCTGGCCAGGCTGTAGCTGGAAGCGGCGCTGACGGCCAGGGCAAGGGCGGTCTTGAAGACTCTACTTATCACGGTGGACTCCTGAACGATGGTGCAAGGGGCGGCACGCTAACAGGAATCCATACGTCTTTCCAGTTCTGGAAGATGGGCGAAGATGGCCGGTTTTTTGTCGAACAATCCTACAAGATGATGGCATTTAGGCAGATGTTGCCATTTCTCCATGCACCATGGTTCCTGACTGGTCGGTCAGTGTGCGGATTGCCTAGGCGACCTGGCTGAGAATTCCTACATGGCGTTGCCAGGCGTCGATGAATTCCCGTGGACTGCCCTCGGGATGGAAGACCTGGCGCCAGACCATGGCCATGCCGAGCAGGTCATCGGCGGCGGGCAGCACCAGCATGGTCGACTCCACCAGCATCCAGGCGATGGCGGTGGCGTAGCGCAGGTTGACGGTCAGTTCCAGGTGGGGCGCGGCGAGGAAGGCGTGCTGGCTGGCCAGCCCGCGGACCTGGCTGGCAAGGTCCGGGTCCTGGGCCAGGTGCTGGTCCCAGAGTTGCTGGTGACGCGCATCGCTGATGCGGTAGAGGCCTCGGCCCCGGTCGCAATCCAGGGCGGCGCCGAGGGCCGACTGGCAAGCGGCGGCGCCCAGCAGCAGGCGTTCGGCGGTGGAAGAGGGGCGCTGCAGGTAGAGCAACGTCGGTCGTATCACGTGTTGGCGGAGATCGCAGGCGGAAATTCCCATATGGCCCTCGTGAAGAGTGCCGGCGGGGCCGGGGCGTTTTGGCAGCTTCTCATCGTTCTAGGAAAGAGCCCCACCGGGAGCGGAGTTAGCCGCTCGATTTGAAGTCTAGTGCGATATTTGTGCTGTAAAGGCCTGTTTTTAAACTGTTTCGGGCTTCTGGTTATTGTCTATATAGCGGCTTGTGATTAAAAAAAAGCCAGCGCGAAAGAGCGCTGGCTTCTCGTACTCCCGGATATTTCGGGGCTTATTCGCCCTTGGCCAGCGGGCGGTCCGGGTTGGTGATCCACTCGCTCCAGGAGCCGGCATAGAGCCGCGCCAGGGGGTACCCGGCCAGGCTCAGGGCGAAGAGGTTGTGGCAGGCGGTGACGCCGGAGCCGCAATAGGCCACCAGCTCATCCAGCGGACGGTCGCCAAGCATCGCGGCAAAGCGTTGCTTGAGTGCGTCGGCCGGCAGGAAGCGGCCGTCGGCGCCGAGGTTGTCGGTGAAGGCGGCGCATTGGGCGCCGGGTATGTGTCCGGCTACCGGGTCGATGGGTTCCACCTCGCCTTTGAAGCGTGGCAGGGCGCGGGCGTCCAGCAGCGTCAGGCCGGCGTTGCCCAGTCGTTGCTGCAAGGTGTCGGCGTCGACCAGCAGGCTGGCGTCGGGCTGTCCCTGGAAGTCGCCCGGCTGCACCGCCGGTTCCACGGTGGTCAGCGGCAGTTCGGCATCACGCCAGGCTTTGAGACCACCATCGAGCAGGAACACGCCTTCGCGTTTGCCCAGCCATGCCAGCAGCCACCAGGCGCGGGCGGCAAAGGCGCCAGGACCGTCGTCATGGAGGACGATGGTGCTGTCGGCGCGGATGCCCCAAGCGCGCAGTCGCTCGATCAGTGCGGCCGGCTCCGGGAGAGGATGGCGGCCGGTCACGCCTTTGCTCACCGGCCCGGAGAGGTCGCGTTCCAGGTCGGCGAAGCGGGCCTTGGGAATGTGGCTCTCGACGTAGCTGCGCTGGCCGTAGGCCGGATCGTCTAGAGAGAAGCGGCAGTCGAGAATGATCAGGCCCGGTTCGTCCAGGCGGGCGCTGAGTTGGGCAGGGCTGATGAGTTGCGCGAGCGACATGGCGGGTTCCTTGTCGTGACCGTTGTTGTGACAGGCATCATAAGGACGTCCGCACGGGCTGTCGCGCGCTATCGAAGGCGGCGCGAGGGCGCGCCACCAGGGGCTCAGCGGCAGGCGGCACGCAGGCGCTGGAAACCGGCCTCGAGGTCGGCGATCAGGTCGTCCGGATGTTCAAGGCCGATGTGCAGGCGCACCAGCGGACCTTCGGCCTTCCAGGTGGTGGCGCTGCGGTGGGCGCTGGGATTGGTGAGCAGGATCAGGCTCTCGAAGCCGCCCCAACTGAAGCCCATGCCGAACAGCTGCATGCCGTCGAGCATGGCGCGGACGGCCTGTTCCGGCATCGCCTTGAACTCCACGCCGAAGAGCCCGCAGGCACCGTTGAAGTCGCGCTTCCACAGATCGTGGCCGGGCGCGCCGGGCAGGGCGGGGTAGAGGATGCGTTCCACTTCCGGCTGCTCGGCCAGCCAGTGGGCGATCTTTTCCGCATTGCGCTGGTGGCGTTCCAGGCGCGTGGACAGGGTGCGCAGGCCACGCAGGGCCAGGTAGGCGTCGTCGGCGCTGACGGAAAGACCGAGTTGCTTGTAGAAGCCGCGCACCTGCGGGAACAGCGCCTCGGTGGTCATGATCACACCCATCAGCACATCGGAGTGGCCGACGATGTATTTGGTGGCGGCATGGATGGAGATGTCCACGCCATGCTTGAAGGACGGGAAATTCACCGGGGTGCCCCAGGTGTTGTCGAGCATCACCAGGGCGCCGTGGGCGTGGGCGACCTCGGCGATGCTGGGCACATCCTGCACTTCGAAGGTCAGGGAGCCGGGGGATTCGAGGAAGACCACACGGGTATTGGGACGCATCAGTTCGGCGATGCCGCC
The DNA here is from genome assembly GCF_049334135.1 of Metapseudomonas cellulosilytica. Lineage (NCBI taxonomy): Bacteria > Pseudomonadati > Pseudomonadota > Gammaproteobacteria > Pseudomonadales > Pseudomonadaceae > Metapseudomonas > Metapseudomonas cellulosilytica. The sequence goes on from NZ_JBHZGN010000007.1 coordinate 47,261, forward strand.
GCCGATCAGCGGGTCGTAGTAGGTGGTCTCGATGCCGAAGCGCGTGAGGGTTTCGTCGCAGAAGGCGCGGGTCGGGTCGTAGACCGAGTCGGTCATCAGCAGGTGGTCACCGGGCTTCAGGGTGGCCAGCAGGGCCGTGGTCAGCGCACTCAGGCCGCTGGGGGTGAGCATGGCGCCGTAGGCACCTTCCAGCTCCGCCAGGGCGCGCTCCAGGGAGCGGGTGGTGGGGTTGCCGTGGCGGCCGTAGGTGTTGAGGGTGCCGTGCTGGGCGTGCAGGGCTTCCACGGTCGGGAAGAGCAGGGTGGAGGCGCGGTAGACCGGGGTGTTCACGGTGCCGCCGACCTGGCCCCGTTCGCGGCCCTCGTGGGCCAGCAGCGTTTCTAGATGCAGTTTGCGGTCGTCCACCTGGGTGTTCCTCTGGATCCGAATAGAGCGGGATAGGGCGGGGCCTGCCGGGCAGGAAGGCCTCTGGAATGGGGAAAAGATTACCGATGGGCGCGGGGAATTTCTTTGCTTTGATGGGCCGGGATGCATCTGGTGCTAGTAAATAAATCTACCCAACACGGTTGTGTTGGAAATAATTTTCTATTGATCGCCGCGGCGAGCAAATCATGGGTCGCCCGGTTGCGCCAGGTGATCCAGGGGGAGGGCCGTGGTGTGTTTGATCACTTCCATGGCGAAGCCGGAGCTGACGTCGGACAGGTCCGCGACGCGGATCAGTCGCTTGTACACCGCGTCGTAGCCCTTGATATCGGGCACCACGATTTTCAGCAGGTAGTCGACGTCGCCGGTCATGCGGTAGATCTCGACGATCTCGGGGATGTCGCGGGTGCCTTCGATGAATTGCCGGGTCCAGTCGTCGCTATGGCGACTGGTGCGAATGGTGACGAAGACCGTGACCCCGAGCTTGAGCCGCTCGGCATCGCAGAGCGCCACCTGCTTGGTGATCACCCCGTCCTCGCGCAGCTTCTGCAGGCGCCGCCAGCACGGCGTGGGCGAGAGGTTCACCGCCTCGGCGAGCTCCGCAAGGGAGACGGAGGCGTCCTGCTGCAGGAGGGCGATGATCTGCAGGTCTTTCTTGTCCATGGGCTGGGGTCCGTGCCGGGTGCGTTTGGTCAGGTGCCTAGCGGGCCACCTGTGTCGAAACGATGACAGTCGGCATCATAAGGTCCCCCGCGCTTGAAGTCGCGCGGGCAGAAGATGGAGGTGCATATCGGTGTGCCCATCGATGCCGGCCAGTACAGCGTCGAGAGGCTCGGCGAGCTGATGGCCGATACCCGTGGGCGGATGCAGGAGCTGCTGGGGCAGGCGTCGAGCGAGGTGGCGGTTCTTGTAGGGGCGAATTCATTTGAACTTGGGAAACCACGTCCTTAGGACGTGGTCATGAGTCACCGGCTCTGCCTGTGACGATTCGAATTCCCGGGCTAGCAGGATGAAGCCGATCCGGTAGGGTGCGCCGTGCGCACCGGCGGTTTGACGGGGTGCCGAAGCCGATCCCGGAATCGGTGCGCACAGCGCACCCTACGGTCCACGCCAGGCGAAAGGGGCGGCCTTGTGCACGGGGGAGGATTCGCCCCCTTCCAGGGGGCTGCCGCAAGTCCACGTTCTACGAGCGTGGATGTTTACTCGCCAAGCGGGCCGCAGTTCCGCCCTGGCTTTCAACGAATCTTCAGCTTGCCGATCCGGTCGTTGTCCAGGCTGCCCAGGTAGAGGTAATCCCCCACCGGCTTCACCGAGGTGACCATGCGCAGGTGGGTGCCGCTGGTGTCGTGCAGGCTGTGGATGATCTCGCCATTCTCGTTAAGTTGCAGTACCAGGCCGTAGGGCACCGGCTTGGGCCAGAACATGCGCGGCAGCTTGGCGATCTGCGCCTTGAGCCAGGGCTGGGTGTGCAGGAAGTCGGCATCGGCCTTGCGCGGCGAGGGCAGGGCGACCCAGAAGTTGCCCTGGTGATCGCCCTGGAGGTTGTCCGGCAGGCCCGGCAGGTTGTCGATGAAAACGTCATGGCTGCCAGCCTTTTCCCCTGTCAGCCAGTAGCGGGTGATGCGGTAGCGGTAGGTTTCGTTGACCAGCACGAAGTCTTCATTGGTCGACAGCGCCACGCCATTGGCGAAGTAGAGATCCTTGAGCAGTACCTCGGTCTTGCCGGTGGCCGGGTCGAAACGCATCAGGCGGCCGTGGGGGCGGGCTTCCAGCAGGTCGAGCAGATAGTCCGGCTGCTGGAACTTGCTGGAGGCGTCGGTGAAGTAGATGCGGCCGTCGCGGGCGATATCCAGGTCGTCGGTGAAGCGGAAGGGCAGGCCATCGGCTTCGGTCGCGAGCACGCTGACCTGGCCTTGCGGGTCGATGCGCAGCAGGCCCTTGTAGGCGTCGCCGACCACCAGATTTCCGGCGGCGTCGAAGTCCATGCCCAGCGGGCGGCCGCCGGTGTCGGCGAAGGTCTCCACTTTGCCGTCCGCGCCGATACGCACGATGCGCCCGTCATGCAGGCCGGCATACAGGCGGCCCTGGGCGTCGACGGCGGTGTCCTCCGGCCCATGCAACTGGCCCTGGGCGATCAGTTCGGCCTTCATCAGGGTGTCGTTGGGCTCCAGCACGCCGGTCATGTCGGGCGCCTTGGGTGCGTCCCAGGCCAGCGGGTCGATGGGGGCGGGCGTGACGGCGAGGTAGACCGCCAGGGCGGCGACCAGCAGGGCGACCAGGCCCAGCAGCTTCTTCATCTTCTTGTATCCCTTGAGGTGGTGTGATCGGCCGGAGCCTGGCGCTTCTGCGCGCGGGCTTTTTAGCAGCCGCCCACGCGCGGCGCCAGGGCTGAATGTCGCGGCATCGGTCAGGCCGCAGTTGACAGTTGCGGGGCGGCCTGCGCAGTATCGGGGCCTTCGTCGCATTCACCGAGCTTTCAATGCCCGCTATCGCCTCCTCCGCCGCTGTCGTCGTGAGCCTCCCGGCCCGGGCGCGGGCATTTGGCGTTGCCGCGGGTAAATCGAAGAAACAGTCGCTCATTTGACCGGGGCGCGCTGTCCCGTCAGATGGGCTGACAGGACAGTGGGCGCGAATCAGGTCGAACCTCCCTCGAATTTCCCCTCCTGCATCTCTCCGACGGTGACTCTGACGGTCAGCCAAAGGAGATCTGCAATGCCTGTGTTTTCCGGAATCTGGGTTGCCCTGGTGACCCCCTTCAACAACGGTGCCGTCGACTTCGCCGCACTGCGCCGCTTGTCCCGGCACCTGCTGGATGCCGGCGTCGCCGGGCTGGTGGTCTGTGGGACCACCGGCGAGGCCGCGGCACTGTCCAAGGATGAGCAATTGGCAGTGCTGGACGCGCTGCTGGAGGAGGTGCCCGGCGACCGTCTGGTGATGGGGCTGGCGGGCAACAACCTGGCCGAGCTGCTGGCTTTCCAGCGCGAGGTGCAGCGCCGCCCGATCGCCGGGGTCCTGGTGCCGGCGCCTTACTACATCCGCCCGTCCCAGGAGGGGCTGCTGGCCTGGTTTGGCGCCATCGCCGATGCCTCCGACGTTCCCGTGATCCTCTATGACATTCCCTACCGCACCGGCGTGCGCCTGGAGCTTGCGACCCTGCGGCAGCTGGCGCGGCATCCGAAGGTGGTGGCCATCAAGGACTGCGGCGGCAACCTGGAAACCACCCTGGCGCTGATCGCCGATGGCGAGCTTGACGTGCTGACGGGGGAGGACGGGCAGATCTTCACCACCCTCTGCCTGGGTGGACAGGGCGCGATCGCCGCCTCGGCGCATATCCAACCCCGGGAGTTCGTGCGCCTGGCCGATTGTGTCGCCAAGGGTGAACTTGAAGCCGCGCGCGGGATCTTCCAAAGACTACAGCCGCTGATTCGCCTGGCCTTCGCCGAGCCCAACCCGGCGCCGGTGAAGAGCCTGCTGGCCATGCAGGGGCTGATTGCTGACGAGCTGCGCCCGCCCATGCAGCGCAGTTCAGACGCCCTGTTGCAACGCCTGCGCGCCGAGCTGGCCTAGGCGCGTGCTCGCCCCGTGCGGATTGGCCGCGACGGGGCGGGAGCGATGCAAGGGGCGAAGCGAGGACCCGGCGCGATATATACTGCGCGCCACTGATTCAAGGAGAGCCCTGTGGCCATCGACATTTTCTGGATCCGCGACGACGCCGCGCTGGCCAAACACTGCGCCGATTGGCGGCGCCTGCCCTTCGTGGCCCTGGACACCGAGTTCATGCGGGTCGACACCTTCTATCCCAAGGCCGGCCTGGTGCAGGTCGGCGACGGCGAGCGGGCCTACCTCATCGACCCGCTGCTGATCGGCGACTGGTCGCCCTTCGCCGAGCTGCTGGAAGATGCCGCCGTGCTCAAGGTGCTGCACGCCTGCAGCGAGGATCTGGAAGTCTTCCTGCGCCTGACCGGCGCACTGCCGCAGCCGCTGCTGGATACCCAGCTGGCCGCTGGCTACCTCGGCATCGGCTACTCGATGGGCTATTCGCGCCTGGTGCAGGCGGTGCTCGGCATCGAGCTGCCCAAGGACGAAACCCGTTCCGACTGGCTGCAGCGTCCCCTCACCGACATGCAGGTGCGCTATGCCGCCGAGGATGCGCAGCACCTGGCCGAGCTCTATGCCGCCCTGGCACCGCGCCTCACCGAGCCCAAGCGTTCCTGGGTGCTGGAAGATGGCGCCGAGCTGGTGACCAACATGCGCCGCGAGGTCATCCCCGACGAGCTCTATCGCGACGCCAAGCTGGCCTGGAAACTGTCCCGCGCGCAGCTCGCCGTGCTCCGTGAACTCTGCGCCTGGCGCGAGATCGAGGCGCGCCTGCGGGACCAGCCGCGCAACCGCATCCTGCGCGAGAACAGCCTCTGGCCCCTGGCGCGCTTCCAGCCCGACAACCTGGTTTCCCTGGCGCGAATCGACGACATGCACCCGCGCACCGTGCGCCAGGACGGCAATGTCCTGCTTAAATTGATCCGCGAGGCCGCCGAAACGCCGCCCGAGCATTGGCCCGAGGCGCTGCCTGAGCCGCTGCCGCCGGATGCGTCGCCGCTGCTGAAGCAGCTCCGCGCAGTTGGCCAGGTCGAGGCCGAGCGCCTGGGTATGGCCCCGGAGCTGATGCTGCGCAAGAAGCACCTGGAAGCCCTGCTGAAAAGCGGTTTTCCCAATGGCCCCTACCGCCTGCCCGAAGGCCTGCGCGGCTGGCGCCGTGAGCTGATGGGCCAGGCCCTGCTGGACACCCTGGCCACCGCCGGCCAATGAACCATTCCGCCGTGCCGTCTGGCACGGCACGCCCCACGAGCCCGACCATGAAACGTATCTGTTCCATCTACAAAAGCCCGCGCAAGAACGAGATGTACCTCTACGTCGACAAGCGCGAAGCCCTGAGCCGTGTGCCCGAGGCCCTACTGAACGCCTTCGGCGCCCCGCAACATGCCTTCGACCTGGTGCTCACTCCCGAGCGCCAACTGGCTCGCGAGGACATCGGCAAGGTGCTGGAAAACATCGAGAAGCAGGGCTTCCACCTGCAGATGCCGCCGGCGCAGGACGAGTACATCGAGCACCTGCCTGAAGAATTGCTGCGGATGAACGACCCCCTCTGATGAAGATCCTGATCGTCGAAGAAGAGTTCGCCTACTACGCCGACCTGCTGCGCACCGAGTCCGGCCTGCAACTGCACGGCGGCAGCGAGGTGGGGCGGCTGGTGGAAGCCGCGCGGGAATGCCCCATCTGGCTCGGCGAGCCCGACCTGATGGCGTACCTGCTGCGCAAGGGCTGCAAGCCGGAGTGGATGCAGTCCACCTGGGCCGGCATCACGCCGCTGCTGGCCGACGACCTGCCCCAGGACTACCAGCTGACCCGCGCCGTGGGCATTTTCGGCCAGGTGATGGCCGAGTACGTACTCACCTACCTGCTGGCCCACCAGCGGCAGCTCTTCTCGCGATTCAGCGCCCAGACCGAGAAGCGCTGGGACAACCGCCTGCCGCGCAGCCTGGAAGGCAAGCGGGTACTGGTCGTCGGCAGCGGCGACATTGGCCAGAGCGTGGCGGGTTTCCTCGAACCCTTCGGCGTCGAACTCCATGGCATCGCCCGCGAACCCCGGCCGTTGGAACCCTTCGAACGGGTCTTCGGCATGGAGGTGCTGGCCGAACAGGTCGCCTGGGCCGACTGCGTGGTGAACCTGCTGCCGGACACACCCGCTACCCGCGACATCTACGACGCCGCGATCTTCGCGCGCATGCGCCCCACCGCGCTCTTCATCAACGCCGGGCGTGGCGTGGCGGTGGTGGACCATGACCTGGTGACGGCGCTTGCCGCCGGCCAGTTGGCTGGAGCGGTGATCGACGTTTGCCGTGAGGAACCGCTGCCCGCCTGGCATCCCTTCTGGACCGCGCCCAACCTGCTGGTCACCGGCCACAGCTCCGCGCCCACGCTGCCCAGCGCCATGGCGGGGCTCTTCGTTGACAACCTCAATCGCTATCGCAGCGGCGAAGCCTTGCGCGGCCGGGTGGATTTCCAGCGCGGCTACTGAGAGCCGGCCGCGCTGCAACCAATGGTCAGCTATGCTTGGCCGACACCCCGGAGCCGACTAGACTACGCGCCCCCCGAATCAACCCCCCGCACGCCATGGCCGCCAAAGTCGAACCTTTCTGGAAGCGCAAGACCCTCGATCAGCTCGATCAGCAAGAGTGGGAGTCCCTCTGTGACGGCTGCGGCCTCTGCTGCCTGCAGAAGCTCGAGGACGAGGATGACGGCAGCGTCTATTACACGCGCATCGCCTGCAAGCTGCTGGACCTCAAGACCTGCCGCTGCACCGACTACGCCAATCGCCGCCAGTTCGTCGCCGACTGCATCCAGCTCACGCCGGCCCAGGCCGACGAGTTCCGCTGGCTGCCGCCGACCTGCGGTTACCGCCTGGTGGCCGAAGGCAAGGACCTGCCGCCCTGGCACCATCTGGTCTGCAACGACCCCGAAGCCGTGCACAAGGCCGGCATCTCCCAGTCCGGACGCATGCTCAGCGAAAACAGCGTGGCGGAGGACGATTGGGAGGACTACCTGATTTTTCGTGCGGGTTGAGCCCGGGCAGGGATCAAACCGCCGCCTTTCTAGTCTCAGGGACTGACTGTCACACCCACCAAGGAAGCCATCCTCGATGTCCGCCCGCACCCAGCTGCTGCTGTCCTCCCTCCTGCTGACCCTGAGCGCCCCGCTGTGGGCGGCCAAGCGGGTCGATCTCGACTATCAGGTGCGCTTCTTGCCCGAGAGCGACCAGGCCGAGGTCAGCCTGGTGCTGGAGAAGGGCGAGGTGGTGCGCAGCCTGCGCTTCGACCTGGGCGACAAGGGTTATTACAGCGACTTCAAGGCCAGCGGCGGCTGGACTCAGGAAGACCCGGCCCACGGCACTTGGACCCCTACCAGCGGCAAGGCCAGCCTGAGCTACAAGGTGCGCATCAGCCACCCGCGTGGCGACGGCCGCTTCGACGCGCGCATGACCCCGGACTGGGCCCTGCTGCGCGGCGACGACCTGGTGCCCAGTGCCCGCCTGGACTCGCTGGAAGGCGTCGAGCTGGTCGCCCGCCTGCAGTTCGAGCTGCCCAAGGGTTGGCAGTCGGTCGAAACCGGTTGGCCACGTATCGGCAAGAACCGCTTCCGCATCGACAATCCCGAGCGGCTGTTCGACCGCCCCACCGGCTGGATCCTGGCTGGCAAGCTGGGCAGCCGCCGCGCCAGCCTGGGCACTACCGACGTCACCGTCAGCGCGCCGGTGGGAGAGGGCATGCGTCGCATGGACATCCTCACCCTGCTGACGTTCGTCTGGCCCCACGCCCAGGAGGTCTTTCCCCGCGAGCCGGGCAAGTTGCTGATAGTCGGGGCCAACGACCCCATGTGGCGCGGCGGCCTGTCGGCGCCCAACTCCTTCTTCATGCACTCGGCGCGCCCGCTGGTGAGCGAGAACGGCACCAGTTCGCTGGTGCACGAACTGGTGCACGTGCTCAGCCGGATCAGTGACACCGACCGCAGCGACTGGATCAGCGAGGGGATCTCGGAGTACTACGCCATCGAATTGATGCGTCGCGCCGGTGGCATGGGCGACGACCGCTACGAGGCGATTCGCAAGCAACTGCGCGAGTGGAGCAAGAAGGTCGACAGCCTGCGCGGCGAGCATGCCAGCGGCGCCGTCACCGCCCGCGCGGTACTGCTGCTGCAGGACCTGGACAAGGAAATCCGCCTGCGCACCGACGGCAAGCATTCCATGGACGATGTCGCCCGCGGCCTGATGCGCCTGGACAAGGCCAGCACCAAGGACTTCATCGAGATCACCGAGAACATCATGGGCAGCGCGTCGCAAGTGCTGGATACCAAGCTGTTGAAGTAACGCGTTCAGGCCTCTTCGGAGGCCTTTCGCTTTTCTGTGGGGGCGAATTCATTCGCCAAGCAGGCCGAAGGTCTGCCAATGGGGTTCGAAGGGGGACGCTGCGCGTCCCTTGGCGAATGAATTCGCCCCTACAGGGATTCAATCACGGCCGATTGGCCTACATCTCCCCCCGCCGTCCGCTCAACAGCTCCAGCAACGCCGCCGCCGCCGGCTCGGATGATGCCGGGTTCTGGCCGGTGATCAGGTTGCCGTCGCTGACCACATGGGCTTGCCAATCCGCCACCTTGGAGTAGTGGCCGCCTTTCTCCTTGAGCGCATCCTCCAGCAGGAAGGGCACGATCTCGGCCAGGCCCACGGCGCTTTCCTCCGAGTTGGCGAAGCCTGTCACCGCATTGCCCTGGACCAGGGGCGCGCCGTCGGGGGCCTTGGCATTGAGCAGCGCCGCCGGCGCGTGGCACACGAGGCCCACCGGCTTGCCGGCGGCGTAGAAGCTTTCGACCATCACGATGGAATGCAGGTCGTCCACCAGGTCCCACATCGGGCCATGGCCGCCGGGGTAGAAGAGGGCGTCGTAGTCGCCGGGCGCCAGGCCGGCGAGCATATGGGTGTTGGCCAGGGCGCGCCGGGCTTCGTCGTCTTCATGAAAGCGGCGGGTGGCGTCGGTCTGGAACTCCGGTTCGTCGCTCTTGGGGTCCAATGGTGGTTGGCCCCCCTTGGGCGAGGCCAGCACCACCTCGGCGCCGGCGTCGCGGAAGGCGAAGTAGGGCGCGGCGAACTCTTCCAGCCAGAAGCCGGTCTTCTTGCCGGTGTCGCCCAACCGATCGTGGGAGGTCAATACCATCAGGATCTTCATCGTGATCTCCTTGCGGACTTGGCAGCGAATGGCCCGGGCGGGCTATTCATCGCGCTTCAACAGGTCGCCGATGGCGGCGAAGGCCTTGTAGGTGGCGCGTGGTGCCGACCCCGCGCCGGGTTTTTCCTCGCTGTGCCACTGCTGGTCGGTGTAGCGGGAGTGCTCGTTGTCGTGGCAATAGAGGCAGAGTAGCTCCCAGTTCGACCCGTCCGGTGGATTGTTGTCATGGTTGTGATCGCGATGGTGCACCGTGAGTTCGGACAGGCGTTTGCCACTGAACTCGCGGCCGCAGCGGGCGCAGACCCAGGGGAAGAGCTTGAGCGCCTGCTCGCGGTAGCTCTTCTCGCGGCGCTTGCGTTCGTCGGCGAGCAGCCGGTCCAGCTTGCTCGCGGGGCGTGCCGAGGGTTCCGTGCTCATTGGCTGCGCTCTCGTCCGGGGTATCGAGGAAAGTCTAGTCCGGGTGTCGGTGGCCGCCGGCATCCCGTCGTGAGAGGCACCGCACGGGCAGGGCGGGTTTAGACTGAAACCGTCTGTGAGCAGGAGGCCCGCACCATGACGATTTTCCGAATTCCCCTGCTGTTGGCGTTGGCGCTGCTGGCCGACGAGGTGGCGGCGCAGAATCCGCCGCTGTTGCGTGCGCCGCTGCAGGCGCCGGCCGGAGCGCCCGGCACCGTCACGCCCCAGCCTTATCCGCAGGTGGTGCCCCGTGCGGTCACCAGCCCGGCACCGCAGAGTGGCAGCCCGCAGCTGATGAAGCGTCCGGACCAGCAGCAGCGCCTGCGCGAATCCCTGGAGCAGCGCGACCAGCCCATCCCGGTGCTGGAGCAGCAGTTGGAGCGCAACACCCGGGGGCTTGGCACCGGCACGGGAAACCCCTGATCAGCGCTGGGGCAGGCCCAGCACCTTGAGCAGGAAGGCATATTCCAGGGCAACGTCGCGCAGCGCCTGGTAGCGGCCGCTCATGCCGCCATGGCCGGCGCCGAGGTCGGTCTTGAGCAGCAGCGGATGGGTGTCGGTCCTGCTGGCGCGCAGGCGGGCCACCCACTTGGCGGCTTCCCAGTACTGCACGCGGCTGTCGTTGTAGCCGGCCACCACCAGCATCGCCGGATAGGCCTGGGCGCGCACGTTCTCGTAGGGCGCATAGGCGCGGATGCGTTCGAACACTTCGGGATCGGACGGGTCGCCCCATTCGTCGTACTCGGTGACGGTCAGCGGCAGGTCCGGGTTCTGCATGGTGTTGAGCACGTCGACGAAAGGCACTTCGGCGATGGCCGCGGCGAAGAGCTCGGCGCGCAGGTTGAGCACCGCGCCGATCAGCAGTCCGCCGGCGCTGCCGCCGCTGATGGCCAGTTGCGTCGAACTGGTGTAGCCCTCGGCGATCAGGTGCTCGGCACAGGCGATGAAGTCGCCGAAGCTGTTGGTCTTGTGCTCCAGCTTGCCGGCGCGGTACCAGGCTTCGCCCAGTTCGCCGCCGCCGCGCACATGGGCGATGGCGAAGACGAAGCCGCGCTCCAGCAGGCTCAGGCGGGCGTGGGAGAACCAGGGATCGAGGCTCTCGCCATAGGCCCCATAGCCATAGAGATAGAGCGGTGCGGGCTGGCCGAGGGTCTCACGACGGGCCACCAGGCTGATGGGGATGCGGGTGCCGTCCGCCGCCGTGGCCCAGAGGCGCTGGCTGACATAGGCATCGGCATCGAAGGGGCCTTCCACCGGGGTTTCCTTGAGCACCTGCTGGGTGCCTGTGGCCAGCTCCAGCTGGCGCACCTGGGCCGGGCGGTTGAGGGCTTCGTAACGCAGGCGGATCACCGGGCTGTCGAACTCCAGGCTGTCCTGCACGTAGAGGCTGTAGGCGGCGTCCGGCAGTTGCAGCGGGTAGGGCGCGGCGCCCTCAGGGTGCACCTGGATGATCGGCAGGCCGCCTTCACGCAGGCTGAGGACGTAGCCTCCGGCATTCAGGCTGACACCCTCCAGCATGCGCGCCTCGTCATGGGCGAGCAGTTCGCGCCAGTGGGCGCGGCCGGGTTCGGTTTCGGTGGCCTGGTAGAGGGCGAAGTTGATGCCGGTCTGGTTGCTGCGGATCAGCCAGGTCCATTGCCCGTGCAGCTTGCCGTGGTCGGCGTAGTACTCGTGGTTCTCTTCCCGCGGCGCCAGGCAGGTCCAGGCGCCTTCGGGGGTATCGGCGTCCAGCACCCAGGTTTCGCTGGTGGTCTTGCTGTTCAGCAGCAGGATCAGCTGGCGCTCGGAACTGGCGCGGTAGCAGCTGAGGAAGAAACGGCCGTCGCCCTCCTCGAACACCAGCTCGGCACCGTCCTGGCCGAGGCGATGGCGGTAGAGGCGGTGTGGACGGTGGGTGTCGTCCAGCTCGCCGAAGAACAGGGTGGCGCTGTCGTTGGCCCAGGTCATGCTGCCGTCGCACTGGGCGAAGGGCAGGGTGTGGATTTCACCGCTGGCCAGCTCCTTGACGTAGAGCTGGTAGGTCTCGTCGCCGCTGGTGTCCAGGCTGTAGGCCAGGCGCGCATGGTCGGGGCTGATGCTGAAGGCGCCGATGGAGAGGAAGCCGCCGGCCGCCAGTTCGTTCGGGTCCAGCAGCAGTTCCTCGCGGGCTTCGTCCAGGGCCAGGGAGCCGTCGTCCGGGCGCGGGCAGCGATAGTGGCGCGGATACTCGTCGCCGGCGGTGGTGCGCTGGTAGTAGAGCCAGGGGCCCCAGGGCACCGGGAGGGACAGGTCGGTCTCGCGGATGCGGCCCTTGATCTCCTGGAACAGTGTTTCACGCAGCGCCTGCTGGTCGGCCAGTTCGGCTTCCAGCCAGGCGTTCTCCGCTTCCAGGTGGGCAAGCACTTCGGGGGCGTCGCGTTCCTCCAGCCAGCGGTAGGGGTCGTCACCGGATTGGATGCGGGCGATGGGGGCTTGGGGCATGGGCGATCTCGAAGGCTGGGCGGTGTGGCGACGGCAGGAGCGCCGGAACCGTGAAAAGCCGTTATCATAAGCGCCCTTTCGCCAGCCTTGCCACGGACGCCAATGACTGAACACGACTACCTGCTCGCCTGGGCCGCCTACGGACTCGCCGCGCTCGGCTGCCTGCTGGTCTGGTTTCGCCTCACCGGCTGGATGTGGCGCTGGCTGCGCGAGCCGTTGCGGCTGCTGGTGGCGGTACTGCTGCTGACCCCCACCATCGTCGACCCGGCCAAGGACATGTTCGCCCCGGCCGTGGCCATCACCGCGCTGGATCTGCTGTTCAAGGTCGGCAACAACGCCTGGAAGGCGACGCTCGACCTGACCATGTACAGCATCATCGCCTTCACGCTCTACCTGGTGTTCGCCAGCATCCGCTGGCCGATCGAGAAAAAGGTCAAGGCCATCCGTGCCGAGCGCGAAGCCGCCCAGAAGGCCGAAGAAGAGCCGACCCTTCGCGAAGTCGTGCGCGAGCGCAAGCCGGAAGCGGATACCCGCTACGACCAGAACGGCGACCGCCGCCTGCGCATCGAACCCCGCCTCTGACTCGCCGGGCCTTGCAGCCCGGCCCTGGGGCGTTCAGCATGAGCCGTTCCCGGCTCGGAGACGCCCCGATCCACTCCCCGGCACCCGCCCCGGCACGTCGTCCATCCCGAAAAAGCCTGACGCCAGAGTCCTGAACCATGTGTGAACTGCTCGGCATGAGCGCCAACGTCCCCACCGACATCGTCTTCAGCTTCACCGGCCTGATGCAGCGCGGCGGCGGCACCGGCCCGCACCGCGACGGCTGGGGCATCGGTTTCTACGAAGGGCGCGGACTGCGCCTGTTCCAGGACCCGTCGGCCAGTGTCGAATCCGAAGTGGCGCGCCTGGTGCAGCGTTACCCGATCAAGAGCGAGACGGTGATCGGCCATATTCGCCAGGCCAACGTCGGCAAGGTCTGCCTGTCCAATACCCATCCCTTCGTCCGTGAGCTCTGGGGCCGCAACTGGTGCTTCGCCCACAATGGCCAACTGGCCGGCTTCGAGCCGCCGAACGGCTTCTACTGGCCGGTGGGCGACACCGACAGTGAAGCGGCGTTCTGCAACCTGCTGAATCGCGTGCGCGGCGCATTTCCCGAGCCGGTCATGGCGGAAATCCTCCTGCCGGTACTGGTCCAGGCATGCGTCGAGTTTCGCCAGAAAGGCGTGTTCAACTGCCTGCTGAGTGATGGCGACTGGCTGTTCAGCTTCTGCTCCACCAAGCTGGCCCACATCACCCGGCGCGCACCTTTCGGCCCGGCACGCCTGAAGGACGCCGACCTGACGGTGGACTTCCAGTCGGAAACCACACCGAACGACGTGGTCACGGTGATCGCCACCGAGCCGCTGACCGACAACGAAACCTGGAACATCTACCAGCCGGGCGAATGGATTCTCTGGCGCCGTGGCGAGATCGTCGACCAGGGCCGCACCTGAGCCGGCTGCCGGCTGGCTCCCGTCCGGCGGGAGCGGATCAGCCGGGTATCAGATCCACTGATCGTTGCGCTTGCGCTTTACCCGCAGCAGGGTCGGCAGGATCAGCCCGGCGAGCAACCCGGCGCCGGCGATGCCGCCGCCGTAGACCATGTAGCGCATCAGCACCTGCTGGCTCTCTTCGCCCAACTGGGCCTGCACGTCGCGCAACTCGGAGCGGGCCTGGGTCAGTTCGCTATCCAGCGCGGTGCGCGCCGCCTGCAACTCGTCGATCAGCACCTTGCGCGAATCCAGCGTTTCCTGCATGCCCTGTACGCGGCTTTTCCAGGTGTTGTCGATGCCTTCCAGTTCGGCACTGAGCTCGGCCACTTTCTGCTCCAGCTGCGGCAGGCGCTCGGCCTGGCCTGGCACTTCCTGCAGGTCGCGGCTGGGAATCCATACGGTGTTGCCGTTCTCGCCACGCACCTGGCTGTAGTCCCCCTGGGTGCTCAGCAACTCGACCTTCTGCCCGGAGGTGAGGGTGCCGACGATGCGGTAACCGTCGGTCGGTCCGCTGCGCACATAGGTACTCAGGCTATCGCTCACCCAGCGCTGATTGCCGGCGGTCTCCTCGGCCTGCGCCGGGGCGGCCGCGGCCAGCAGGCCACTTAGCAGGCAGGCACCGAGCGCGCGGGACTGGAGCGGGGAAACGTGAGCGGAGAAATGGCGGGTCAGGGGCATGGGCAATCTTCACATGGCGATGGAACGGAACCCGGCAAACGGGTGCGATAAGAGCCGGCCAAGCCAACTGGCGTGGGCGGGAGCGCGATAGGCATGGATCAGGGACAGCGTAGTCGCCCAGGTGGCGAATGGCCATGCAATCCACCCGATGGGCCGACCGGAGACAGACAGCGGGTAGGCGAGAGGAGTTCACTCGGTGTTATCGGTGCTGGATGGACGGTGATGCCGACACATTCCGTTGCAGCTGGGCTCAGCGAAATCCATCGATCAAGGGCGGGCGCTCTTCGTCTGGGCGAAGCATCAGATTGGAAGAGCAGGTGATTCCCATTTTGATTTACAATGGCCGCCCTTTGATGGAGGCCAGCCTTTCATGGATGTTCTCTCATATGTCCATGAGCGTCTGGCCAAGTGGGCAATCGAGCCGGTCGCCGACCAGTTTGCTGGCATTTTCGATCCGAACGGCCGCTTCGGCGTGCTGTTTCTCTGCATTTCCTATGGCATTGCCTACGGCCTGTTCCGCTTCAGGAGGCATCGCGGGCTGACGGACGCGCCCTCGTTCTGGCGGTTCATCGGCGGCCGCCGGGTGTATTTCCATCCCTCGGCGCTGCTGGATTACCGCTACTACTTCGTGCGGGCCATCCTGAAAGTCGCCCTGGTGCTACCCATCGTCGGCCTGGTGGACCCTTACATCCTGCGCTCCGGGGATTACCTCGCCTTTTTCACCAACCTGTGGGGCGCGCGCCCGCGACTGGGTGAAAACCTCTCTCTGTCGCTGCTCTACGGGCTGGGGGTGTTTCTGCTGAAAGACTTCGTGCATTACTGGGGCCATCGAGCCTTTCATTCCAAATGGCTGTGGGCGTTTCACAAGGTCCATCACTCGGCGCCCGTCCTGGTGCCGGCGACGGCGAGCCGGGTTCACTTCCTGGAAAAGATCGTCGAGAAGCTGGCAATCGCCGTTTGCCTCGGCTTTTACGCCGGGGTCTTCTGGTATGCCTGTGGCGGGGAAGTCAGCCGTTACACCCTGTTCGGCGTGACCTACCTGGTGTTCATCTTCAACGGGCTGGCGGCAAACCTGCGTCACAGCCATGTGTGGCTTTCGTTCGGGCCGGTCATCGAACATGTGCTGAACAGCCCGGCGCAGCACCAGATTCACCACAGTGACGCGCCGCGGCACTTCAACAAGAACTTCGGTACCAACCTGTCACTCTGGGACTGGATGTTCGGTACGCTCTATGTCACCACCTCGAAGCCCGAGAGCATTCGCTTCGGTACCCGGGAAAAGGATGACGATCGCTACCTGACGATCTATAGCCTGGTCGTCACGCCCTTTGTCGAGACGGCCCGCAAGGTCATCGCGGCGAAACGTCCGCAGCCGGTTCCGTCCGCAACGTCCAAGACGCCCTTCCCGCAATGAGAACAGGCCCCGCAAGGCCCGTAGCTGACAAGGTAGGGTGCGCCGTGCGCACCAGCGCTTGAGCGAGGCGCAGGGGCTGATCCCGCGATCGGTGCGCATGGCGCACCCTACGGTCAGGCAAGTGCAGGACTTTCGCCCCAGATGAAGTTCGTGGATGGGTCGGGCTGTGCGGCAGTTGGTAGCCAGCTCCAAGATGCCCCCTTACAGGGGGCAATCCAGGTTCTACGGATGTGGATGTTTACTTGGACAGGAACTTCATTCCGTCTTCCAGCCCTTGCAGGGTCAGGGGATACATCTGGTCGTTGATCAGTTCGCGGACGATGTTGGTGGAGGCGGTGTAGTTCCAGGTGTCCTTGGGATAGGGGTTGATCCAGATGAGCTTCTTGTACTTGTCCATGAAGCGTTTCATCCAGCCGTAGCCCGGCTCCTCGTTCCAGTGCTCGACGCTGCCGCCGGCCTGGGTGATTTCGTAGGGGGCCATGGCGGCGTCGCCGACGAACACCACCTTGTAGTCCGGGCCGTACTTGTGCAGCAGGTCCAGGGTGGAGGTGCGTTCGGAGGTGCGGCGCAGGTTGTTCTTCCACACCGACTCGTAGATGAAGTTGTGGAAGTAGAAGTACTCCAGGTGCTTGAACTCGGTCTTGCAGGCCGAGAACAGCTCCTCGCAGACCTTGACGTGGGCGTCCATGGAACCGCCGATGTCCAGCAGCAGGAGCAGCTTCACGGTATTGCGGCGTTCCGGGCGCATCTGGATGTTGAGCAGGCCGGCGTCGCGGGCGGTGTGGTCGATGGTGCCGTCCAGGTCCAGCTCTTCCGCCGCGCCTTCACGGGCGAACTTGCGCAGGCGGCGCAGGGCGACCTTGATGTTGCGGGTGCCCAGTTCCACCTGGTCGTCGAGGTTCTTGTACTCGCGCTGGTCCCAGACCTTCACGGCGCGGCCCTGGCGCTTGCCGGCATCGCCCACGCGAATGCCCTCGGGGTTGAAGCCGCCGGAGCCGAAGGGGCTGGTACCGCCGGTGCCGATCCACTTGTTGCCGCCGGCGTGGCGTTCCTTCTGCTCTTCGAGGCGTTTCTTGAATTCTTCGATGAGCTTGTCCAGGCCGCCCAGGGACTGGATCTGCGCGCGCTCCTCGTCGGTGAGCATGCGCTCGAACTCCTTGCGCAGCCATTCCTCGGGAATCAGCGCCTGGAGGTAGTCGTCGAGCTTCTCCAGGCCCTTGAAGTAGGCGGAGAAAGCACGGTCGAACTTGTCGAAATGGCGCTCGTCCTTGACCAGTACCGTGCGGGCGAGGAAGTAGAACTCGTCCATGTCGGCGAACACGACGTTGTGTTTCAACGCGTTGATCAGGTCGAGCAGCTCGCGGACCGACACCGGTACCTTGGCGGCGCGCATTTCGTTGAACAGGTTGAGCAGCATGGCTGCACCCTCGTTATCTTTCGGTTCTCAGTAGCGGGCTTCCTGGGGCAGGCCGTCGGCAATGGTGTACCAGTCGGCCTTGGACTCCGCGTAGATGTGCTTCTGCGGGATTGGCCCCAGTGGCGAGTCCAGGGTGCCCAGCGCCACCGATACCCAGTCGGGGTAAGGATGGTCGGCGAACCATTGCAGGTTCGAGCCGCATTGCCGGCAGAAGGTCCGGGTCACGCCGGGAGACGAGTGAAACTCGGCCACCGAATCCAGCCCCTGGACGAAGCGGAAATGCTTGCGACGCACGTTGCCATAGCTGGCGAACGCCGCACCGTGGCCCTTGCGGCACTGGCTGCAATGGCAATGGGTGGCGGACTCGATGGGCGCGTCGATCTCGTATTTCACCGCGCCGCACAGGCAACTGCCGTGGTGCATGGCTGGGATTCTCCTGGGTGGGCCGGATTGCCCTCTCCCCCGACCCCTCTCCCGCAAGCGGGAGAGGGGAGGGAGCTTGTCAGCGGCTGGCGCGGCGGGCCATGAAGGCCAGGCGCTCCAGCAGTTGCACGTCCTGCTCGTTCTTCACCAGGGCGCCAGCCAGCGGCGGAATGGCCTTGGTGGGGTCGCGCTCGCGCAGCACGGCTTCGCCGATGTTGTCGGCCATCAGCAGCTTCAGCCAGTCCACCAGTTCGCTGGTGGAGGGCTTCTTCTTCAGGCCCGGCACCTTGCGCACGTCGAAGAACACGTCCAGCGCCTCGGATACCAGCTCGCCGCTGATGTTGGGGTAGTGCACGTCGACGATCTTCTGCAGCGTCGCGCGGTCGGGGAAGGCGATGTAGTGGAAGAAGCAGCGGCGCAGGAAGGCGTCCGGCAGTTCCTTCTCGTTGTTGGAGGTGATGATGATGATCGGGCGCTGCCTGGCCTTGATGGTCTCGTTGGTCTCGTAGACGTAGAACTCCATCTTGTCGAGTTCCTGCAACAGGTCGTTGGGGAACTCGATATCGGCCTTGTCGATTTCGTCGATCAGCAGGATCACGCGCTCGTCGGCCTCGAAGGCCTCCCACAGCTTGCCTTTCTTGATGTAGTTGCGAACGTCGTGGACCTTGTCGGAATTGAGCTGGGAATCCCGCAGGCGGCTCACTGCGTCGTATTCGTACAGACCCTGGTGCGCCTTGGTGGTGGACTTGATGTGCCAGGTGATGAGCTTGGCACCGAAGGCTTCGGCCAGTTGTTCGGCCAGCATGGTCTTGCCGGTGCCCGGTTCACCCTTGACCAGCAGCGGGCGCTGCAGGGTGATGGCGGCATTCACCGCGAGCTTGAGATCGTCGGTGGCGACGTAGGACTGGGTGCCTTCGAACTTCATCAGGGAATCCTCGGACTCAGGCGCCGGTTGGCAAACCGGACGGTTCAGTATTTGGGAAAGTGCTGACTATAACG
Source organism: Metapseudomonas cellulosilytica (assembly GCF_049334135.1). Lineage (NCBI taxonomy): Bacteria > Pseudomonadati > Pseudomonadota > Gammaproteobacteria > Pseudomonadales > Pseudomonadaceae > Metapseudomonas > Metapseudomonas cellulosilytica. The sequence goes on from NZ_JBHZGN010000007.1 coordinate 65,837, forward strand.
CGCGTGCCAGTCGACTGTGAACGCAGCGGCTTCATTCAGTCACTGAATGGGCGGTCACTCATCCGTATTGGCGCAATCGCCATGGGGGCTAGTCGTCCTTTTCCGGCGGGGCCAGTTCGAAGCGGTTGGTGAAGGCTTCGATGAAGGCGTTGCGCAGTATCGCGAGGAGGGCCTGGAAAGCACTGATGTCCCGGCTATGGATGCTGCCGCGCAACTCCACGCGGGTGGCGAACTGGTCGCGTTGCTGGTTCTTCAGCAGCGATTGCCCGCCGCCCACCAGGGCCTCCCAGAGCGAGCGGAGAAAACCCTTGTCGTTGTTCTCCACGTCCTGCTGCCAGTCGAACACATCGACGTTGCGCAGCAGCGGCTTGACGTAGCCGCTGAGCTGGCCGTCGTCGGCACGGGCTTCCACCACCAGGTCGCCCTTGCCGGCCTTGAAGTCGAATCGGCCATAGGCCCGGGAGAAGTCGTTGAGTTTTGGCAGGTCGATGGCCCGGACGCGCAGACGCAATGCGAAATCTTCGAAGTCCCTGAACGGATCGAAGGTCGCTTCCACTTCGAGCGGCGTTTCGCCCAGCGCCAGCCCTTTGCCCTCGAGGCGCGCCACGCGTTCGCCGCTGCTGTCGCTGAGATTGGCCAGGTTGTACAGGTTGGCATTCACCTCGGTGGTTTCGATGTCCACCCTGGGCCTGGACTTGAAGTTGTGGAAGGCGATCCGCCCATTCACCACCCGCACCTCGTTGAGGGTGAGGGGCAGCAACCTGTCCAGTTGCTCGCGCCAGTCGGTGCCGGCACCTGTCTGGGACGCGTCCTCGTCGGCGCCGCCATCGACGAAGTTCAACGCCGGCGCCTCGAAGATCGCCCGCGCGACCACGGCGTGGTCATACCAGAGGGCGTGCCAGTCCACCACCAGGTCTATGCCTGGCGCATCCACGAACGGCACCGGCACCTTGCCGCCGACCTTGACGATGGACAGGCCGTTGACGCGACAAGCGCCTAGCCACCAGGCCAGGTCGACGTCAGCGACGTGGCCATGGTACTCGCCGATGTCGGCGAGCCCGTCGTTGAGGTAGTCGCGGATCAGCCACGGCAGGGCCAGGTGCGCCGCCGCCAGCGGCAGCACGAGGACCAGGACCGCGCCGAGGGGCCGGCTGTAGCGTCGATTCATGGGCTTTTTTGCCAGGCTGCGTCTCTTTACGGTGGACTCCCCGGCCGCGCCATGAGTTCGGCTGGACTGCGCAGCCCCGCCCGCATAGGCTGGGCAGCTTCAATCGACGCCAACCGCCAGGGACAGACCCCATGAGTCGTATCTACGCAGACAACTCGCAAGCCATCGGCAACACTCCGCTGGTGCGCATCAATCACCTGGGACCGCGCGGGGTGACCCTCCTCGCCAAGATCGAGGGCCGCAACCCCGCCTACTCGGTGAAATGCCGCATCGGCGCCAGCATGATCTGGGACGCGGAGGTCTCCGGCCGGCTCAAGCCGGGCATGACCCTGGTGGAACCCACCTCCGGCAATACCGGCATCGGCCTGGCCTTCGTCGCCGCTGCCCGGGGCTACAAGCTGATCCTCACCATGCCGGCCTCCATGAGCCTGGAGCGGCGCAAGGTGCTGAAGGCCCTGGGTGCAGAACTGGTGCTCACCGAGCCGGCCAAGGGCATGAAGGGCGCCATCGAGAAAGCCGGTGAGCTGGCGGCTGCCAACCCCGGGCAGTACCTGCTGTTGCAGCAGTTCGAGAACCCGGCCAACCCCGCCATCCACGAGAAGACCACCGGCCCGGAGATCTGGAACGACACCGAAGGCGCCATCGACGTGCTGGTGGCCGGCGTCGGCACCGGCGGTACCATTTCCGGTGTTTCCCGCTACATCAAGCAGACCTGTGGCAAGCCGATCCTCTCGGTGGCGGTGGAGCCGGTGACTTCGCCCGTGATCAGCCAGACCCTGGCCGGCGAAGAAGTGAAGCCCAGCCCGCACAAGATCCAGGGCATCGGCGCCGGCTTCGTGCCAAAGAACCTCGACCTGTCCCTGGTGGACCGCGTTGAGCAGAGCACCGACGACGAGGCCAAGGCCATGGCCCTGCGCCTGATGCGCGAGGAAGGCATCCTCTGCGGCATTTCTTCCGGCGCCGCCATGGCGGTGGCGGTGCGCATGGCCGAGCGCCCGGAAATGGAAGGCAAGACCATCGTTGTCGTCCTGCCCGACTCGGGCGAGCGTTATCTGTCCAGCATGCTGTTCGACGGGCTGTTCACCGAGCAGGAGCTGCAGCAGTAAGAGCCTGTTCATGATTCGCTGCGCGTCGGAATAACTGCGTTGAAAACGGCTTCGGAATGCTCATTTACAATTCGTAGACTCCGCTTCCTCAGCCGTTTGCGCCTTGTTCTTCTTTAGCTCGCGGCCCCTGAACCGGCTCTTGCGGTCTGTTTACCGGCCCACTCCGTGGCGAAGGCGGGGTGGGTCGTTCCTGTTTGCCTGCTTCCTCGCGGGTCCGCTGGGACTTGCCGCGCATTGTCACCGCCACCCCTGGCAGGGAAGCTGGAACGGCCCGCCATGGCGGGTCTCGAACCACAAGCAGCCAGGACACAATGACAATGAGAAGTTCCTTCGCGCCCCTCCTTCTGACGTTGGCCATGTCCACCGCCGCCCAGGCCGCCGGCACGGTGAAGATCTACAACTGGAGCGAATACATCGCGCCGGACACCGTGGCCAACTTCAGCAAGGAAACCGGCATCCAGGCCAGCTACGACGTCTACGACAGCAATGAGACCCTCGATGGCAAGCTGATGACCGGCAAATCCGGTTACGACGTGGTGGTGCCGTCCAACCACTTCATGGCCAAGCAGATCCAGGCCGGCGCCCTGAAGAAGTTGGACAAGAGCCAACTGCCGAACTGGAAGAACCTCAACCCGGTGCTGCTCAAGGCGCTGGAAGTCAACGACCCGGGCAACCAGTACGGCTTCCCCTACCTCTGGGGCAGCACCGGCATCGGCTATAACGTCGACAAGGTCAAGGCGGTGCTGGGCGACGACGCCCCGGTGGATTCCTGGGACCTGTTCTTCAAACCGGAGAATATGGAGAAGCTCGCCAAGTGCGGAGTCGCAGTGCTCGACAACGGCCCGGAGCTGCTGCCCATCACCCTCAACTACCTGGGCCTGCCGCACCACAGCAAGAAGCCGGAGGACTACAAGGCCGCCCAGGCCGAGCTGATGAAGGTGCGCCCCTACATCACCTACTTCCATTCCTCGAAGTACGTCGGCGACCTGGCCAACGGCGATGTCTGCGTGGCCGTCGGCTTTTCCGGCGACATCCTCAACGCCGCCACCCGTGCCAAGGAGGCCGGCAACGGCGTGAACATCCATTACTCGACACCTAAGGAAGGTTCGCCGCTGTGGTTCGACATGGTGGCCATGCCCGCCGATGCGCCGGACGCCGCCGCCGGTTACGCCTTCATGAACTACCTGCTGCGGCCGGAGGTAATGGCTGGTGTCAGCAATGCGGTGCACTACGCCAACGGCAATACCGCCGCCGACCCGCTGGTGGAGACCGGGATCAAGGCCGATCCGGCCATCTACCCGCCGGCCGAGGTGATGAAGAACCTGTTCGCCCTGGAAGCCATGCCGCAAAAGATCGACCGCGTGCGTACCCGCGTGTGGAATGCGGTGAAGACCGGGCGCTAGGCCCGCTCGGACTGCCCCCTCTCCCTCTGGGAGAGGGCTGGGGTGAGGGATGCCGCCGATCGCACGGGGCAATTCTCTCTATGTAGGGGCGAATTCATTCGCCAAGCAGGCCGCAGGTCTGCCAATTGGCCTCCAATGGGGCTGCTGCGCACCCCTTGGCGAATGAATTCGCTCCTACAATAAACAGGCTCCGTTCAGCCCGCCGATTTCGCTGTGGCCGGCACTCCTGCCGGCTTCAGCACCAGCCACAGCGCCAGGGCGATCAGCACGCCGCCCTGCAGGTGCGCGACGGTCACCGACTCGTCGAGCAGCAGCACGCCCCAGAACACGCCGAAGGGCGGGATCAGGAAGGTCACCGTCATGGTCCTCACCGGTCCGACGTTGGCGATCAGGCGGAAGTAGAGGATATAGGCGAAGGACGTGCAGACGAACCCCAACGCCGCCAGGGCCAGCCAGATGGTGGGTTCCAGCAGCGGCGCCAGGGGCATCGCCGGAGCATCCCAGGCGAACGTCGGCAGCAGGCAGAGGGTGGCGCCGATCTGGCAACCCAGGGCCACCATGCCGCTGTCCATGCCGCCCGCTTCGGTGATCCAGCGTTTGGTCATGAAGCCGGCGAAACCGTAGCAGGTGGTGGCTACCAGGCAGGCGGCGGCGCCCCAGAGCAGCTGGGCATCGAAGGCCACCGGGCCGGTGCGGGTGAGCACCGCCACCCCGGCCAGGCCGAGCAATACCCCGACGGCCTTGGCGCCGGTAAGCTTCTCGGCGAAGAACAGCGCGCCGATCAGCACCCCCATCAGCGGCGTGGTGGCATTGAAGATCGCCGAGTAGCCGGCCGGCAGCACCTGGGCCGCCAGGGCGTACATCGCGGCCGGCACCCCGGAGCTGACGATGCCGATCACCAGGGTTTTGCCCAGCTTGCCGCGAAAATCCCAGTCGCTGCGCAGCACGGCGAGGATCACCGCCAGGCCGATGGCCGACAGCAGCACCCGCAGGAACGCCGTGGGCAGGGCGCCGATCTGCGGGACCAGCATGCGGATGAACAGGAAGCTGGCGCCCCAGATGGCGGCGAGGCTCAGCAGGCGGGCGAGATCGGCGGGTTTCATGGTCGGCTCCGGCGGGCATGAGCCGGCAAGATGACGCCGCCCTCGGAGCGGCGCAATCTACAACTTGCTTTCAAATTGGCGGAACAGTTTTGAGGCGAGAGGCAGGTGGGGGGCGGATAGATTTCCTGTAGGGGCGAATTCATTCGCCAAGCAGGCCGAAGGTCTGCCATGGAGGCTCCATTTGGACTGCTGCGCAGCCCTTGGCGAATGAATTCGCCCCTACAGTGGATGATCGTGCGGCTGCTAGAAGCTCCTGCTCACGCTCGCCACCCAGGTCGCGCTGCAGACATCGGTGAAACCGTAGTAGCTGGCGCATTCGGCCTCGGACAGGTCGGTGTCGACATAGGCGAGTCCCCAGGTCACGCCGACGAAGTCCCGGGTCAGCTTGGCTTCCCATTCGTGGTAGTCGTCGGTGCTCTCGCCGCTGGAGGACCAGAACATCGGGTCCTTGAAGTCGTTGCGGCCGTAACGCAGCTTCAGGCCGACATCCAGGGGCAGGGCCGCTTCGTAGCTGACGTAGCTGTAGAGGATGTCCTGCTGTTCACCGAAGACGTTCTTGGCATCGTCGGAGTAGTAGGCGGCCAGTTTGAAACCGTAGGCGCCGAGGATGGCGTAGACCTCGCTCTGGTTGAACTGGCTTTCCTTCGGATAGGCGTATTTGACGTAGCCCGCATCCAGGCTCACGTCGTCGGTGGCCTGCCAGTACCAGCCGGCGTAGTAGTCCACTTCCTGGCGGGTCTTGAGGTCGAAGCCGAAGTCCACGTTGGAGGTCCAGACGCCGGCATAGAGGCCGCTGGAGTGCAGCAGGGTAGCGCCCGCCTGGGCCGCCGGGTCGTTCTGGGTCTGGGAGATGCCGCGGGTGCGGTAGTCGCTGGCCAGGGTCAGGTCGACCTGCAGGCTGAAGTCGTCGGAGAGCTGCACGGCCTGGCAGGCGAGGGGGGCCAGGGTGAGGGCGAGGAGGGTGAAGCGTTTCATCGAGTGGTTCCCGTTGTTGTGATTGTTCGGGCAGATGCGGGCAAGGCTCCGCCCGGCCCCCGCAGGGGAGCGGGAGCAGGGCGGGGAGCAGGGGCTCGTAGTTAGAGGTCGGCGTCGAAGACTTCGCGGCCGGCGAACCAGGTCTTCAGCACCTTGGTATCACGCAGGGCTTGCGGCTCGACCTGGAACACGTCGCGGTCGAGCAGGATCAGGTCGGCCTGCTTGCCGGGCTTGAGCGAGCCGATCTGCCGGTCCAGGCCGATGGTGCGGGCGGAGTTGAGGGTGTAGGCCTGGAACATGGTTTCGCGGTCGATCTCCTCGTCCGGATTCAGCACACCCTTGGGTCCCTTGCGGCTGACCGCCTGGTAGATGGCCTTCCAGGGTTCCGGCGTGGTCACCGGCCAGTCGCTGGCGCCGGAAATGGTGGCGCCGTTCTTCAGCAGCGAGCGCGCCGGGTACTGGTACTGGAAGGCCATGGCGCTGATATAGGGCTGCACCAGGTCCAGGCTGAGCTCATCGGCGCTGGCCCAGTAGAGTTGCATGGAGGCAATCACGTCCAGCGGCTTGAAGCGGGCGAATTCCTTCGGGTTGACCATCTGCAGGTGGGTGACCGAATGGGCGATGCCGCTCTGGCGGTCGCGGCGCGCCTGCTCGATGCCGTTGAGGGATTCGCGCACCGCGCGGTCGCCGATCGCGTGGACGTGCACCAGCCAGCCACGGGCATCGGCCGCGCTGACCAGCTCACCGAAATGCGCTGGGTCGATCAGCAGCTCGCCACGCTTGTTCGAGTTCTTGTAGGGCTCCAGCATGGCGGCGGTCTGCGCCGGGATTTCCGCCACGCCGTCGGCGAAGACCTTGATGCCGGGCAGGGTCAGGTTGGGCAGGCCCTGGAACTGCTGGCGCACCTGATCGAGGGTATCCAGGTCAGCCGGCGTGCTCTTCGGGTTGGCCACCAGCAGGGCGGCGACATGGGCGGTCAGCTCGCCTTTCTCGGCCAGCGCCTTGTAGGCTGGGAGTACGCCCAGGGTCCGGGCGGTGGGCTTGAAGTCGAACAGGGGTTCGCCCGGCGCGGCGTTGGCCGCCGGGTCCATCCAGGCGGTGATGCCCAGGCTGAGGTTGTAGCGCAATGCCGAGCGCGCGGCCTTCAGCAGTTGCTCGGCGGTGGCCGGCGGCAGCTGCGCCATCACCGGGTCGAGTCCCGCATCGGCGAGGAAACCATTGGGCTGGCCGTCGGGATGATGGCCGATGGTGGCCTGGGCTTCGCCCTGCAGGCCCTTCACCATGGCGGCGTCGATGCCGGCGCGTTTCAGCATGGCCCGGTTGGCCCAGCCGGTGTGGTGGTCCCAGCCGAGGAAGAAGATCGGCACATCGGCCCATTCCCCCTGGTTGAAGCGCTGTTCGAGCTCCGCCAGCTGGCTCCAGGCGGCAGACGGCACGCCGCTGACGCTGAGCGCGTCGCCATGCCGCGCCTTGCCGTTCTCGCGCCACTGGCGCAGGCGCTGCTCCAGCTCGGCCACGGGAATCAATTGGCCGCCGAGGCTGGCCGAGTCCAGCTCCAGACCACCGAAGATGGCGTGGGAGTGGGAGTCGACGAAGCCCGGCATCAGCACCTTGCCGCCCAGGTCCAGCACTCGGGTGCCGGCTTCCTTCAGGCGCAGCACCTCGGCGTCGCTGCCAACGGCGCGCAGCTTGCCGGCTTCGATGGCCACCGCCTGTTGCAGGGCCTGGCCGGGTTCGGCGGTGTAGACCTTGGCGTTGTGGAGGATGAGGTCGACGGCCGCCATGCTTTCCATCGAGGAACAGGCCAGCGCCACAGCCATCAGGGTGGGTACAAAGGTTTTCATTGGGTGTCTTCCAGTTCTTGTTGGTCTGGCGCTGAGCCTAACCAAGCCAGGCGGGCGGCAGAATGCTATGTTTCCGCACAACTTTTGTGCCGATCAGGAACAGGTCGATGGACAAACTCAGCGCGCTCACCATGTTCGTCGCCACCGCCGAATACGGCAGCTTCAGCCGTGCCGCCGAGCAGCTGGGCAAGACGCCGTCGGCGCTGACCAAGGCGGTCGGGCATCTGGAGTCGGAATTGGGCGTGCGCCTGTTCGAGCGCACCACCCGGCGCATGGCCCTCACCGAGGCTGGGCAGATCTACCTGGAAGGGGCCCGCCAGGCCTTGATGCAGCTGCAACTGGCCGGGGAGGAACTTGACCAGTTGCACCACGAACTGCGCGGCACATTGCGGCTTATCGCGCCACCGTCGTTCGGGCCCGCGTTTCTCAACGAAGTCTGTTGCCGCTTCATGGACGCCCACCCCCAGGTGCGCCTGGAGGTGCACCTGAACGACAATTTCCTGGATCTGGTCGAAGGCGGCTACGACCTCGCCCTGCGCGACGGCCCCACGGACCTGCCGGGGGTGATCGCCAGGCCGCTGACGGAAAACCGCATCCTCCTGTGCGGCAGCCCCGCCTACCTGGAGCGCAAGGGGCTGGAGGTGTCGCTGGAGACCTATCTGCAGCATGACTGGCTGACCTTCCGGCATCCCGCGCTCAATCGGCATTTCTGGTGGCTGCGATTGGATGGCGAGCGTATCCGTGTGCCGCAACCCATACCGAAACTGGCCAGTGACAACTTCGACTTCCTGCTCACCTGCCTGCTGGGCGGCCACGGGTTGCAGATCGTTCCGCAATGGAGCGCCGCGCCTTATCTGGCCAGCGGCCAACTGGTGCGCGTACTGCCTGAATACGAGATGGAACCTGACGCGTTCGGCCCCTGGGTGCATGTCCTCTACCTGGCCCACCGCCGGCGGACCCGCAAGGTGCGGGTGTTCATCGAGATGCTGGAGGGGTATCTGCGGGAGAGGGGGATTGCGTGATCCCAGGCACAGGGTTCGGGCTGTAGGGGCGAATTCATTCGCCAAGCAGGCCGAAGGCCTGCCCTTGGGACCTGAGGGGCTGCTTCGCAGCCCTTGGCGAATGAATTCGCCCCTACAACGAGGAATTTTTTCTGGCTAAGCTCGGCATTCCTCCTCCTCAGCCGAGACATCCCCATGGCGCAGCAATGGCCGGCCGAAGGCATCGCCCGACTGATCCTCGAAGGCTTCGACGATTACCGCGAGCAGTTCCGCCAGATCACCGATGGCGCCCGCGCCCGTTTCGAGCAGGCGCAGTGGCAGGCGACCCAGTTGGCCGCCGCCGAGCGGATCGCCCTCTATGAGGTGAAAGTCGGCGAGACCAGCGGGCGCCTGCAGGCAGCCTATGCCACCGAGGAACTGCTCGATGTGCAGCTCTGGCCGCTGGTGAAGAGCGCCTACATCGACCTGATCGACCTGCGCCTGGACGATGAGCTGTCCGAGACCTGGTACAACTCGATCTTCTGCAGCCTGTTCAGCCACGACCTGATCAGCGACGGCTGCATGTTCATCCATACCACGCGGCCTTCACTGCGTGCCCACGAGCGCGCACCGCAGACCCGCAGCTATCGCCCCGAGGGCCGGTTGCACGCGGCGCTGTCGGCGATCCTCGACGATTTCCGCTTCGACGTGCCCTACGACGACCGCGCCGGGGACCTGGAGCGCCTGGAGGTCCAGTTGCGCGAGCATCTTCCGGACTGGGTATGCAAGGACCGCGAGCTGTGCATCGAACTGTTCGCCTCGCCGCTCTACCGCAACAAGGGCGCCTACCTGGTGGGGCGCATCTACACGCGCGACGAGCAATGGCCCCTGGTGATCCCGCTGCTGCACCGCGAAGGCCGTGGCATCCAGGCCGACGCGGTAATCACCGATGAAGCGGAAGTGTCGATCATCTTCTCCTTCACCCGCTCCTACTTCATGGTGGACGTGGCGGTGCCGGCCGAGTTCGTCGGCTTTCTCAAGCGCATCCTGCCGGGCAAGCACATCGCCGAGCTGTACACCTCCATCGGTTTCTACAAGCACGGCAAGTCGGAGTTCTACCGTGCCCTGATCAACCACCTGGCCAATACCGACGACCGCTTCATCATGGCCCCCGGTGTGCGCGGCATGGTGATGAGCGTATTCACCCTGCCGGGCTTCAACACCGTGTTCAAGGTGATCAAGGACCGCTTCGCCCACGCCAAGACCGTGGACCGCAACACCGTGATCGAAAAGTACCGCCTGGTGAAAAACGTCGACCGGGTGGGGCGCATGGCCGATACCCAGGAGTTCGCCGACTTCCGCTTCCCGAAATCCAAGTTCGACCCGGACTGCCTGGCGGAACTGCTGGAGGTGGCGCCGTCCACCATCGCTGTAGAAGGCGACGTGGTGTTGATCCGTCACTGCTGGACCGAGCGCCGCATGACGCCGCTGAATATCTACCTGGAAAGCGCCAGCGAGGCCCAGGTGCACGAGGCGCTCTACGACTACGGCCTGGCCATCAAGCAATTGGCGGCGGCGAATATCTTCCCCGGCGACATGCTGCTGAAGAACTTCGGCGTCACCCGCCACGGCCGCGTGGTGTTCTACGACTACGACGAGATCTGCTTCCTCACCGAGGTCAACTTCCGCGTCATCCCGCCGCCCCGTTATCCGGAGGACGAGATGTCCGCCGAGCCCTGGTATTCGGTGGCGCCCAACGATGTGTTCCCCGAGGAGTTCCCGCGCTTCCTGTTCGCCGACCTCGCGCAGCGCCGGCTGTTCAACAAGCTGCATGGCGATCTCTACGACGCCGACTACTGGAAGTCCCTGCAGGCGGCCATCCGCTCCGGCAAGGTGATCGACGTTTTCCCCTACCGGCGGCAGGAACGGGAGCTGACCGAGGCCATCCAGTAAGGCGCCACCATGGTCGAACACGTATTTTCCCGCGCCACCTGGCTGAACTCGCTGCATATGTCGGCGCTGAGCGTGGCATTGCTGCAGGAGGAGGGCATAGCCGCCTGCGAAGTCCTGGCCGGCAGCGGTATCAGCGAGCAGGATCTGGTCGAGCTGCAGCGCCTGGTCAATCCCGAGCAGGAGCAGCAGGTCTACGCCAATGCCGTGCGCCTGGCGCCGCGCCCGGCCCTGGGTCTGACCCTGGGCCTGCGCACACGTATTTCCGCTTATGGCCTGGTGGGCTATGCCATGCTATCGGCACCGACCTTCGGCGAGGCGCTGCGCATCGGCCTCGCCTACCCGGTGCTGCTGGGCACTTATTTCCGCCTGGCCCTGGAGCGGGACGGCGACACCGCCTGGCTCACCGCCACCGGCTACAGCGAGGCCGAGTCGCTACGCGCGTTCAACACCGAAGTCTGCCTGGGGTCGCTCAAGGTCACCTTCGCCGACCTGCTGGGCCAGCCCCTGCCGCTGCGCGCGGTGCAACTGGACTATCCGGCCGGCAGCGGCATGGCGCGACCTTACGCCCGGGGTTTCGGCTGCCCGGTGGCATTCGGCGCAAGCCGCAGCGCCATCGGCTTCGACGCCGCCTGGCTGGACCGCCGCCTGCCCCTGGCCGACCCGGTGACCCACAAGGAAATGCTCGAACAGTGCCGCCGCCAGAACGTCGAACTCGCCGCTCGTCGGGCCTGGCTGGAACGGGTACGCGGCCTGCTTGCAGCCCGCCTGCAGGACCCGCCGGGGCTGGACGAACTGGCGAAGCAGATGAACTGCTCCTCGCGCAGCCTGCGCCGCCACCTGGCCCAGCAGCAGACCAGCTACCAGCAGTTGCTGGACGAACTGCGCTTCACCCGCGCCAAGGAAATGCTGCAGCAGGGCGACATCCCCATCTACCGCATCGCCGAAGCGCTCGGCTTCAGCGAGACCGCCAGCCTGCGCCACGCCTTCCAGCGCTGGAGCGGGCAACCGCCGAGTCATTTTCGGGGGTGAGGTTGAGGATGGTGGCGGGAATTTCTTTGTAGGGGCGAATTCATTCGCCAAGCGGATCGCAGGTTCGCCCTGCCGGGCCTCGCGGGGCAGCTGCGCTGCCCTTGGCGAATGAATTCGCCCCTACAGGATTTACGCCGCCCGGCGCGGCGCGCGCAGCGTGGGAATCACCTCGTGGGTCAGCCAGCGGCGCAGGTTGCGGTTTTCCGGGTGGTAGAAGCGGCGCAGCAGCAGGTCGTAGCTGCCCGATTCGCTGACCATCAATTCTTCCGCCACCAGGCCGCGGCCGCACTTGAGCAGGCCGGTGCGCCACTGGTCGGCGTCGAGGCCATCGTTCATCCGGACATTGGCGGAAACGCCCAGCAGACGGCCCAGGTCGCGGGCGGCGAACCAGGGCTCATGGCCGATGAGGGTGGCGCGCAGCAGGCGGCCGTGACGGAAGAAATGGAGGGTTTCGTAAAAGGTGGTGCTCATGGCGCAACTCCTTGTCGAACGATGAGGAGCCGCCACCGGGTACATCCAGAGAAGGGTGGCGGACTGTGCAAGGTTGGAACCACCGGGTACGGGAACCGGCCGGGCACATGCCCGCCTCGCACAGTCCGCCATGACTGCCAGGTGAACTTGAGTAATGCCCAGTTCACCTGCATGGCTTACCGCACTCCCGTACACCTCCGGGGTTCCAGCCCGGGCCACGACCGTAGTCGCAACGAGGCCGGATGCTGCCCAAGCGCCGTGTAGGACGGCAATGCGGTTGCGCTGTCGGACGTTTCGGATTGGCAATGCAATCCGGTTTCGTAGGATGGGTGGAGCGGAGCGATACCCATGCGGAAGGCCATGATGGGTATCGCAAGCTCCACCCATCCTACAAATGCATCATGAGCGGGTGTTCGGCCAAATAAATTGGCCATATCGATCCCCTATTGGCCGCCCCAGCCTCTGCGCAAACGTCCGTGCCGGCCACAGAATCACCTCACCAATAACAAGACCCGAATGAGGTGCCCTCCATGCTGACCGTCTACAGCGACGATCATCGTCTCCACTTCGGCCAGTCGGAACTGGTCGATGGCAAGCTCCAGCCCTGTTTCGAAATGCCCAGCCGCGCCGATACCGTGCTGGCGCGGGTTCGCCAGCAGGCAATCGGCGAGGTGATCGAGCCCAAAGACTTCGGCCTGGAGCCGATCCTGCGGGTGCATGACGCCGCCTATGTGGAGTTCCTCAAGGGCGCCTGGGAGCGTTGGGCCGCCGAAGGCCATAGCTGCGACCTGCTGCCCACCACCTTCCCGGCACGCCGCCTGCGCCGCGACGGCCCCATCCCCACCGCGCTGCACGGCCAGCTCGGTCACTACTGCTTCGATACCGAGGCGCCCATCACCGCCGGCACCTGGCAGGCCGTGTACAGCTCGGCCCAGGTGGCGCTGACCGCCCAGGACCACATGCGCCAGGGCGCCAATACCGCCTTCGCCCTCTGCCGTCCGCCGGGACACCATGCCGGCAGCGATTTCATGGGCGGCTACTGCTTCTTCAACAATGCCGCCATCGTCACCCAGGCCTTCCTCGACCAGGGCGCCAGGCGGGTGGCCATCCTCGACGTCGACTACCACCACGGCAACGGCACCCAGGAACTGTTCTACGGGCGCAGCGACGTGCTCTTCGCCTCCATCCACGGCGACCCGCTGGTGGAATACCCCTACTACCTGGGCCACGCCGACGAGCGCGGCGAAGGCGCGGGCGCCGGCTTCAACCACAACTACCCGCTGCCCCACGGCACCGGCTGGGAGGGCTGGTCCGCCGCCCTGGATGACGCCTGCCGCAAGATCGCCGCCTACGCGCCGGATGCCCTGGTGATCTCCCTGGGTGTGGACACCTACAAGGACGACCCGATTTCCAAGTTCAAGCTGGACTCGCCCGACTACGTCCGCATGGGCCAGCGCATCGCCGCCCTCGGCCTGCCCACCCTGTTCATCATGGAAGGCGGCTACGCGGTGGAAGCCATCGGCGTGAATGCGGTGAACGTTCTGCAAGGCTTTGAGGGGGCCGCGCGATGAAGGCCGGCGTCCTACTGGCGGGGGCCCTGCTGGGCGCCTCGCTGAATGCTGCCGCCGAGCCGGTGGTGCGCATCTACAACTGGTTCGACTACATCGCCCCGGACACCCTGAAGAACTTCCAGGCCGACAGCGGCATCAAGCCCCAGTACGACGTCTACGACAGCAACGAGGTGCTGGAGGCCAAGCTGCTGTCCGGCCACTCCGGCTACGACCTGGTGGTGCCCAGCGACGGCTTCCTGCCCAACTACATGAAGGCCGGCGTGTTCCAGCCGCTGGACAAGAGCAAGCTGTCCAACTGGAAGAACCTCAACCCGGCGCTGCTCAAGGTCCTGGCCGCCAAGGACCCGGGCAACCAGTACGTGATGCCCTACATGTGGGGCACCAACGGCATCGCCTACAACGTCGACAAGGTAAAGGCGGTGCTGGGCGAGAATGCGCCAGTGGATTCCTGGGAGCTGATCTTCAACCCCGACAACCTGGCCAAGCTCAAGAGCTGCGGCGTGGCCTTCCTCGATTCGCCCACCGAGGTGATACCGGAAGTGCTGCACTACCTGGGCCTGCCGCCCAACAGCCACAACCCGGACGACTACAAGAAGGCCGAGGAACTGCTGACCAGGCTGCGGCCCCATGTCAGCTACTTCAGCTCGTCGAAGTTCGTCACTGACCTCGCCAATGGCGAGGTCTGCGTGGCCCTGGCCTGGTCCGGCGGCGCCATGCAGGCGGCGGCCCGGGCGCGGGAAGCCGGCAACGGGGTGAAGGTGGAGTACCGCATTCCCAAGGAGGGCACCGCGGCCTGGTTCGATGTGCTGGCCATCCCGAAGGACGCGCAGAACGTCGAGCAGGCCCACGCCTTCCTCAACTACCTGCTTCGCCCCGAAGTGGTGGCGCCCATCTCCGACCACGTGGCCTACGCCAACCCCAACCAGGCGGCGGACAAGCTGATTTCGGCGGAGCTACGGGACAATCCCAACGTCTACCCACCGGCGGAGGTGCAGGCCAAGCTGTTCTCGGTGGAAATGCTGCCGGCGAAGCTGGAGCGCGTCCGTACCCGCACCTGGACCAAGATCAAGACCGGGACCTGATTCGGGGGCGTTCCTTGTAGGGGCGAATTCATTCGCCAGGGGCCGCGCAGCGGCCCTTTCTGTTTGTGGATCTGGCTTCAGTTCCGGCAGGGCAGACCTTCGGCCTGCTTGGCGAATGAATTCGCCCCTACAGGTTCCCCGCCCCTGGCACCGAGCATCATCCCACCCGCCAGCAGCAATCCCGCGCCGGCCACATAGAGCGCCGGCTGCAGGTCGCCCCACAGATGACTGCTCACCGCCGCCAGCAGCGGTCCCAGCAACTGCCCGAGGGCAAAGCTGGCGGTCAGCAACCCGACATTGCGCGAGTGCCCCTGCGGGTCCAGTTCCCGGGCGTACTGCATCACCAGTTGCATGCCGGCGAGGAAAGGGCCGCCGCTGAGGATCACCCCCAGGGTCAGTCCGGTCAGCCCCGGCAGGGTACAGGCGAGGGTGCCCAGGGCCTGCAGCCAGAGGGCGGCCACCAACCAGCGACGGATACTGTCGGGCCGTGGCCGACGCAGGCTCACCAGGATCACCCCGAACGCCGCGGCCAGGCCGAAGGCCGGCCAGAACAGGTCCGCCTGCCAGTGCCCGTGAAAGCGCGCGGCGGCCATCTGCGAAAGGAAAGTGGCCGGGATGATGTAGCCCAACCCCACCAGTCCATAGGCACCGAGCAGGGCGTGGAGGGCCTTCGGCCTTGCGTGGGCCGTGGTTTCCGCTTTTGGGACGGCGCCGGATGGGCAGGGCAACAGCGGCTGGGTGAGCAGGGTCAGCACCAGGGCCACGGCGCCGAAGGCCAGCCAGATGGCGGCGGAGCCCTGGCCTTGCAGGTTCAGCTCCAGGGCCAGCATCCCGGTGAGCATCACGCCGAAGGCCGGGCCGGCGAACACCAGGCTGCCCAGGCGCGGATGCCCCGCCTCGGCGGCGAGGCGCTGGCTGAGCCCGGTGGCCATCACCAGCACCCAGGCGCTGGCCACCCCCAGGCCGAAGCGCAGCAGCGCGTGGGGCCAGAAACCTTCCGCCGGGACCGAAACCAGGGTCAGCACCACGCAGGCCCAGAGGCCCCCCACCAGGCGCAGGCGGGCCTGGCCCGGGGAGCGGGCATTGAGGGCGTCGAGGGCGCCCACCAGATAGCCCAGGTAATTGGCGGCGGCCACCAGCCCGGCTGCGGCGAGGCTCACCTGGCCCTCGGCGATCAGGTGCGGCAGCTGCGGTGTCAGGGCGAAGCGACCGACGCCCATGGCGACCAGCAGGGCGAGGAAGCAGGCGAGCAGGCGGATCAGCGGGGACATGAGAAGGTTCCGGGGCAGATCATCGGAATTTCATCCTAGGCACTGGCGGTGTTCATTAAAAACGAATAAAAGAGAATGGAGTTGTTCTTTTTTGTTGAATGGTGAATCCATGGAACTCAGCCAGCTCCGCATCTTCCAGGCCGTGGCCGAGGAGGGCTCCATCACCCGCGCTGCCACCCGCCTGCACCGGGTGCCGTCCAACCTCTCCACGCGCCTCAAGCAACTGGAGGAAAGCCTGGGCGTGGAGTTGTTCCTGCGCGAACGCCAGCGCCTCACCCTGTCGCCGGCGGGCAAGGTGATGCTGGGCTACGCCGAACGCATGTTCGCCCTGCAGGCCGAGGCCGAGGCGGCGTTGCGTGGCGGTGAGCCGGCAGGGGATTTCGTCATTGGCTCGATGTTCAGCACCGCCGCCATCCACCTGCCGCCGATGCTGGTGCGCTACCACCGCACCTGGCCGGCGGTGAACCTGCAGGTGCAGACGGCGCCCAGCGGCGAATTGCTCGACGGCCTGCTCGGCGGCCGCCTGGATGCCGCGCTGGTGGACGGTCCGGTGGAATTCGCCGAGCTGGATGGTCTACCGATGTTCGAGGAGGAGATGGTACTGATCACCGAGGCTGCCCACGGACCGGTGCGCTCCGCCCAGGATGTGGCGGGGCTGGAAGTCTTCGCCTTCCGCCAGAGCTGCTCCTACCGCCGCCGGCTGGAAGGCTGGTTCGTCGCATCAAGGGTGCCGATGGCACCGCCCATGGAGATCGAGTCCTACCACAGCATGCTGGCCTGCGTGATTGCCGGCGGCGGCATCGCCCTGGTGCCGCGCTCCATGCTGGAGAGCCTGCCGGGCCGTGAAGAGGTGCGGGTGCACCAGCTGGACGCGCCCTTCAACCGTGCCACCACCTGGCTGATGTGGCGCAAGGGCATGCTCGGTGCCAACCTGCGCGCCTGGATCGACCTGCAGCAGGTTGGGCCCCAAGCATCCTGAGCGATAAGTGACGAGGATTCGTAGGGTGGATCACGCTTTACCGATCCACCGTGGGAGTTCGGCATGGCGTCGCTGGTGGACAGAAAAGCGCTGTCCACCCTACAAGGTCGATGATGATTTCCGTCATACCGTTCAGCGGTTTGACGCAGATCAGTAGGAAATTTCCGGGCGGGCATATTCTGGAACCAGCCCGGAGCAACTAAGCTCCTGACTAGGGTGGCCCAAGAAGCACGGGCCACCCGACCAATATCCCAGGAAAGGGGGGTCAAGCATGAAAAAGCGGCTAGAAGCGTGGATGTGGCAATTGGGTGTCGCGCTGGGCCTGATCGAGGCACCGCGCCTGCAACCCATTCCGGTCCGTAGTGAAGAGCAGCGCCGCCTCGCCGAGCAGCGCCGTTCGAGGTAGTAACCGGCTTACTCGTGAGCCCTGAGCCAGTTGTCCGCCAACTCGCGCAGGCGCTCACCCGAGAAGCTGGGGAAATGGCCACCATGCACGGTGCGCACCGGAAGGTCGCGCAGCCGTGCAAGGCTTTTGGCGTAGTCTTCAAGATTCGAGTGGTAGGCATTATCGATCAGCGGGCCATCGTAGATGATGTCGCCGCTGAACAGCGTCTGCGTCTTCGCTTCCCACAGGCTGATGCCACCCGGTGAATGGCCGGGGGTATGCAGCACTTCCAGCACCCGATCCCCCAGGTCCAGCACATCGCCCTCATCGATCAGCCGCGTCGCCGGTGCCGCCTTCACGTGGTACTCGGCGTAGCACAGCGGGCAGTCCGGGTGCGCCTCGAACATCTCGTCACCGACGTAATCCGTCGCGAGGGTATTGGCGCCGTCAGGGGCCGCCAGGATATCCGCTTCCGCCGGATGCACCAGGCGTTCGGGAAACTCGTGGTGGCCGGCGATATGGTCGAAGTGGGTGTGACTGGCCACCGCCAGCAGCGGCCGCTGGGTGAGCCAGTGCAATTGCTCGCGCAGGCTGACCACGCCGGAGCCCGAATCGATCAGCAGGTCGCGGTTGCGGCCCTGCACGTGCCAGAGGTTGCAGCGGTAAAAGGGCCGCACGTAGGGCTCGCTGATCAGGCTGATGCCGTCATAGCAGTGCTCGACTTCGAACCACTGGTCGCGGCTGACGATTTTCATGGGGTGTGCTCCTTGCGTAGGCCGCCTGTGAGCTGAACCTGTAGGGGCGAATTCATTCGCCAAGGGCGGCGAAGCTGCCCCCTGAGGTGTTGCAGGGCAGACCTCCGGTCTGCTTGGCGAATGAATTCGCCCCTACAAGATTAGGCCGCCAGGGGCGGCAGCCGGTGGAATGGAAATAAAAAAGCCCCGGTCGGCAAGGCCGCACCGGGGCGCAAAGCCGCCTCCGGGGAGAGGCGGCAGTGCATATCAGGCCAGGTCGGCAACTGCCTCGGTGGGGCGGGACAGCAGGCTGACCACCACGAAGCTCACCAGGCCCACAGCCAGGCTGTAGTAGATCGGGGTGTTGGCTTCCAGGCCGTCGGTGAACATGAAGACCAGCGCGGTGACGCAGCCCAGGCCCATGCTGGCGATGGCGCCCGCGGTGGTGGCGCGCTTCCAGTAGATGGCGCCCAGCAGCGGGATCAGCATGCCGCCGACCAGCAGGTTGTAGGCCAGGGTCAGGGCGCCGAGGACGTCGTTGACGATCAGGGCGATGACCAGCACGGCGACGCCGGTGAGCAGGGTAAACAGACGGGTCATGGCCAGGCTCGATTCCTTGCCGCCGCGCAGCTTGGGCAGCAGGTCTTCGGTGATGGTGGTGGAGGCGGCGAGCAGGCCGGCGCTGGCGGTGGACATCATCGCGGCCAGGGCGGCAGCGATCACAAGGCCACGGATGCCGTCCGGCAGGGAGGCCTGGACGATGGCGGCGAAGGCATTGTTGACGTTGTCCAGGTCAGGCAGCAGCACCTTGGCGCACATGCCGATCAGGGCGCCCACCAGGCCGTAGATCACGCAGTAGACACCGGCGACCGTGCCGGCGTACTTGGCTACGCCTTCGCTGCGCGCGGTGAACACACGCTGCCAGATGTCCTGGCCGATGAGGATGCCGAAGAAGTAGATCAGGAAGTAGGTGATGATCGTGTCATAACCGATGGTGGTGAAGTTGAAGGCGGTTTCCGGCAGCTTGGCCACCAGCTCATCCCAGCCACCCACGCGGTACAAGCAGATCGGCAGGAGCAGGAACATCAGGCCCACGGTCTTGATGATGAACTGCACGATGTCGGTCAGGGTCAGCGACCACATGCCGCCGATGGTGGAGTACACCACCACCACGCCGCCGCCGAGCAGCACGGATACCCAGAACGGCAGGCCGAACAGCACTTCCATGACGGTGCCGATCGCCAGGGTGGAGACCACACCGATCATCAGCGCGTAGGCGAACATGATCACCGCGCTGGCCTGGCGCGCCATCGGGTTGTAGCGGCGCTCGAGGATCTGGGTGACGGTGAAGATGCGCAGCTTCAGCAGCGGCTTGGCCAGGAACAGGTTGAGCACGATGATGCCCGCGCCCAGGGCGGCGCAGAGCCAGAAACCGGAAATGCCATGGACATAGCCCAGACGCACGGTGCCGACGGTGGAGGCGCCACCGAGCACGGTGGCGGCCATGGTGCCCATGTAGAAGGCCGGGCCGAGGTTACGGCCGGCCACCAGGAACTCCTCATGGGACTTGGCGCGGCGCATGCCGTACCAGCCGAGAAGCAGCATGCCGGCGGCATAGATCAGTACTACGAAAATATCCAAAGCCATTTCAGGTCTCTCTTTCTATTGTTGTTGCCGTGGCGGGTAAGGCCGCGACAGGTGTTGCAAGGCGCGCAACGCTTCACACTGCGCCGTTTCGAATCGGGTCCAGCGGTGGTTCAGTCCTGGTAGTCGGGGCATTCCCGCTCGAGCTTGCGCAGCCAGGCTTCCCAGACCAGCTGGCGTTGCCATTCGCTGGCCTGGAACTGTTCGCAGGCGTGCGCGCTGAGCTCGTTCGGCATCTCGCGGATGCCCCGCAGGGTCGAGGCGGCGAGCTGTATCTCGCACGCCTTGTTCAGGTAGTACATGACGTAGAAGGCATCGGCGACGCTGGCGCCGACGCTGAGCAGGCCGTGGTAGCGCAGGATCAGGGCGATGTTGTCGCCCAGCGATGCCACCAGCCGCTCGCGCTCGCCCAGGTCCAGGGCGATGCCTTCGTAGGTGTGGTAGCCGACCCGCTGGTGGAACTCGGCGCTGATCTGGTTGAGCTGGGCCAGGCCGTTGTCCGCCGCGGCCACCGCCATGCCCGCCAGGGTATGGGTGTGGATCACGCAGTGGGCGTCGGCGCGGGCCATGTGCACCGCGCTGTGGATGGTGAAGCCGGCGACGTTGTAGTCGGCGTTGCCCGCCACCACGCGGCCGTGCATGTCGACCACTATCAGGTCGCTGGCGCGGATTTCCTCGAACATCAGCCCGAAGGGGTTGATCAGGAAACGCGGCTCGACGCCCGGCAGGCGCACCGAGAAGTGGGTGTAGAGGGTGTCGTCCCAACCGAAGAGGGCGGCCAGCCGGTAGGCCGCCGCCAGGTCCCGGCGCAGGATGGCTTCGTTCTGTGCGTTCATCAGTGGCGGATCTGCGAAAGGAAAGCCCGGGTGCGCGGGTGTTTCGGGTTGTCGAAGAATTCGGCCGGAGTGGCGGTCTCCACGATCTGCCCGGCGTCCATGAACACCACGCGGTCGGCCACCTTGCGGGCGAAGCCCATCTCGTGGGTCACGCAGAGCATGGTCATGCCGTCCTGGGCCAGTTCGGTCATCACTTCCAGCACTTCGCCGACCATTTCCGGGTCCAGTGCCGAGGTGGGCTCATCGAACAGCATGACCTTGGGGTTCATGCACAAGGCGCGGGCGATGGCCACGCGCTGTTGCTGGCCGCCGGAGAGCTGGCCGGGCTTCTTGTGGGCCTGGGAGCCGATGTGCACGCGGTTGAGGTAGCGCAGCGCCAGTTCCTCGGCTGCCTTGCGCGACAGGCCACGCACTTTCATCGGCGCCAAGGTGCAGTTCTCCAGCACCGTCAGGTGGGGGAACAGGTTGAAGTTCTGGAACACCATGCCGACCTCGCGGCGCACGTGGTCGCTGCCGGTCCGGGTGGAAATGTCCTGGTCTTCCACCGTGATGGTGCCGGTGTCATGGGGGTTGAGGCGGTTGATGCAGCGGATCAGGGTGGACTTGCCGGAACCCGAGGGACCGCAGATGACGATCTTCTCGCCCTGGTGCACGGTCAGGTTGATGCCCTGCAGCACCTGGAAATCGTCATAGTGCTTGCCGACATTCTGCAGACGGATGATTTCGTTCATGTCGGGCTCCTCAGATACGGCGCATGCGGGCCAGGGTGCGTTGCACCAGGCCGACGGATTTGCTGCTGGCGCTGCCGTGGGCATCCCACGACAGGCGCCGTTCGAGGCCACTCTGCAGCCAGGTCAGGGTGTAGACCATGACGAGGTAGTAGACGAGGGCGACGGCGTAGTACTCGGAGAACTGGAAGGTGGTGGAGACCGTCTGCGAGGTCACCGCCATCAGCTCCTGCAGGGAGATGACCGAGGCCAGCGAGGTGATCTTCAACAGGGTGATGAACTCGTTGGCGGTCGGCGGTACGGCGATGCGCGCGGCCTGGGGCAGGATCACGTAGCGGAAGATATGCCAGCGCGACAGGCCCAGGGCGTGGCCGGCGGCGTACTGGCCGCGGTCGACGGATTTCAGCGCGGCGCGGTTGATCTCCACCTGGTAGGCGGCCTCGTTGATCGACAGGGCGATCCAGGCGGCGATGAAGGGGGTGAACCACTCTTCACGGAAAGCCGGGAAGAACTGCGGCAGGGCGTTCCACACGAACAGCAGCTGCAGCAGGGTGGGGGCGCCACGGAAGACGCTGAGCACTGCGCGCAGGGTGGTGCGCCAGGCAGTCGGCGGGCCATCCAGGGCCAGGGCGCAGGGAATGGAAATCAGGATGCCCACCGAGTGGGACACCAGCGCCAGCACCAGGGTGATGCAGGCGCCGCGGAAGAAGTGCCAGGACGTCAGGGCGTCCCAGAAGACAGTCACATCGAAGTTCATGTACGTGTCCTGCGTGAATGGAAGCGTGCCTTCGCACCCTCTCCCGTACACGGGAGAGGGGCGGGTGGTTGGCCTTGCTTACTGCGCGGCGGTTTCCAGGTTGGCCGGATCGAGCTTCCATTTCTCGGCGATGGCCTTGAGGGTTCCATCGGCCTTCAGTGCAGACACGGCGTCCTGTACGGCCTGCTTGTCTTCCGGGCTCGGACGCATGTAGGCGCCGAAGATGTCCTTCTCGGGGAAGGCGTAGAGGGTCCTGAACTGGCCGGGGGTCTGCAGTTCGCGGTAGGCCAGCTCGGTGTCCTGGGACAGGCCTGCGGCGGCGCGGCCTACCAGTACCTGCTGGGCGACGTCGCTGCCCTTGGGATAGGTCTGCAGGGTAGCCGGGGTCTTGCCGGCGGCCTTCAGCTGCTCGTTGAGCTTCTCCATGATGGTCACGTAGCGGGTGCCGGACTGCACCGCCACCACCTTGCCGGAGAGATCGTCCAGGCTGCTCAGCTTGAGGTCGCTCTTGCCGCTGCCGAAGACGATGGTGGCGCTGGCGAGATAGGCCACGGCATGCAGCTTCTGGGTGCGCTCGGGAGTGATCAGGGTGCCGCTGATGACCGCGTCGCAGCGCTTGGCCTCCAGACCCGGCAGCAGGCCGGTGAATTCGGTGACGATGAAGCGCGGCTTCACGCCCCAGTGCTTGGCCAGGGCGCGGATCAGATCGGTGTCGAAGCCCGAGGGCTCGCGGTCACCGGTCTTCTCGAAGAACTCCAGCGGCGGGAAGGTCGGGTCGGAACAGACCTGGAAACTTCCCGAGCTCACGAACGACGGCTTGCTGTCGGCGGCCATGGCGCCACCACAGAGGGTGGCGGCGGCGAGGCCGGCGAGGGCGAGCAGCTTCAGCGGACGATTGGTCATCGGTAACTCCTTCAAGGCGTTTTGCAGTGGTTGTTGTTGTAGGCAGTCGCAATAAAGTGGAGCTATTTCGTTGTCACGCAGCTTCAGGGGAACCCTGAAGGGATGCTTGGGAAGTCTTCGAGGGGACCCAGCGGGGGTCTTTGGGGCCGTAGACGGCGGCCGGTTCCGGGAAGATCGCCAGCAGTACCAGGTACAGCAGGGCGGCCGTGCCCAGAGTGACCGGCAGGCTGATATCGATGCCACCGGCCAGCTCGCCCAGCGGGCCGACGAACTGGCCCGGGAGGTTTACCAAGCATAGGCCCACCAGCGCGCTGGGGATCCAGGCGCCCATGCCGCGCCAGTTCCAGCCATGGGTGATCCGACAGGTGCTGGCGCCGCCGGAGGTCGGGCGAAACAGAGGTGCCGGCTCGGCATTCCGTTCGGGAGTGTGCTCGACGCCGTGGGTATCGATTCGGGTGGCTGCGTGGTCGTTGTTGTTGTTATTCAATTTCTTCTCTCCCGGGGAGCCTCACCAGGTGGGCAGCGGCTTGTCGCAGGTGTGGAAGGCGAAGCTGGCGTCCTCGCTGAACGCGGCGAAGGAGGCGTCGGAGTCGCTCGCGGCGAAGGCGGCCACCAGCGAGCTGGCGGCCTCCAGGGCTTGGCGTTCGCTCATGGCTGGACTCAGCGACGCTGTACGCCGGGCAGGATGCAGAGCATTTCGTAGAGCAGGTTGGCGCCCAGCAGCGAGGTGTTGCCGGTGGTGTCGTAGGGCGGGGAGACTTCGACCAGGTCGCAGCCGATGACGTCCAGGCCCTGGCAGCCACGGATGATTTCCATCGCCTGGATGGTGGTCAGGCCGCCGATTTCCGGGGTGCCGGTGCCGGGCGCCCAGGCCGGGTCGATGCCGTCGATGTCGAAGGACAGGTAGACCGGGCCGCCGCCGACTTTCTCGCGGACTTCGGCCATCAGGGGCGCCAGCGACTTGTGCCAGCACTCTTCGGCCTGGACCACGCGGAAGCCCTGCTTGCGGCTCCAGTTGAAGTCTTCGGCGGTGTAGCCCTGGGCGCGCAGGCCGATCTGCACCACGCGGTCGCAGTCGAGCAGGCCTTCTTCCACGGCGCGGCGGAAGGTGGTGCCGTGGGCGATTTTCTCGCCGAACATGTGGTCGTTGACGTCGGCATGGGCATCGATGTGCACCAGGCCCACCTTGCCGTGCACCTTGTTGATGGCGCGCAGGATCGGCAGGGTGATGGTGTGGTCGCCGCCCAGGGTCAGCGGCACGATGCCGTGGCCGAGGATGCGGTCGTATTCCTGCTCGATGATGCGCACGGCTTCCAGCAGGTTGAAGGTGTTGATGGCCACGTCGCCGATGTCGGCCACGTTCAGCGAATCGAAGGGGGCAGCGCCGGTCGCCATGTTGTACGGGCGGATCATCACCGATTCGGCGCGAATTTCGCGCGGGCCGAAGCGGGTACCGGAGCGCAGGGAGGTACCGATATCCAGCGGTACGCCGACGAAGGCGGCATCCAGGGCGCCGAGTTCGGCCGGGGTCTGGATATGCGGCAGGCGCATCATGGTGGCGATGCCGCCGAAGCGGGGCATTTCGTTACCACCAAGGGGCTGATGCAGTTTCTTGTCCACGGGGTGGCCTCACGGTTGTTGTGGTTGTAGGTAGTGGGGCGGATTCTGGTGACAGTGCCATCACGGAAAAATCGCTGGCCGCAAATAATTACTTCAAGGATTTCTAAACTATCGGGAGCGGGTAAGATGCCGTCTTGCCGAGCGGGCGACTGCTTTCTGTAGGGGCGAATTCATTCGCCAAGGGCCGCGCAGCGGACCCGTTCGGCTCCAGGGAAGGGGCAGGACTGCGTCCTGCTTGGCGAATGAATTCGCCCCTACACCGTTCAATTGCACCTGGAACCGTGAGTGCCCCCATGTCCACCGCCATGCCCGACCTGAAACTCCTGCGCATCTTCGCCAGCGTGGTCCGTCACCAGGGCTTCGCCGCCGCGCAGCAGGAGTTGAATCTCTCCACCTCGGCCATCAGCACCTACATGAGCCAGTTGGAGGCGCAGGTGGGGCTGACCCTCTGCCACCGGGGCCGGGCGGGCTTCCGGCTGACCAGCAAGGGCGAGCTGTACTACCAGGAAACCCTGCGTCTGTTGGGTGAACTGGAAAGCTTCGAGCGCTACTCGGCCTCCCTCAAGGGCGAGCTGCGCGGCACCCTCAACCTCGGCGTGCTCGATTCCACCGTGAGCGACCCGGCGCTGCCGCTGGCCGAAGTGATCGGCGCCTACAGCCAGGAACACGCGGCGGTGCACCTGCACCTGTCGGTGATGAGCCCCTACGACCTGCAGCTGGGTGTTCTCGACAATCGCCTGGACCTGGCCATCGGCGCCTTCTCCACGCGTATGAATGGCCTGGTCTACCAGCCGCTCTACCGTGAGCAGCACTGGCTCTACTGCAGCGAGCGCCACCCGCTGTACGGCGAGCGGCGCATCCCCGCCGAACTCATCACCCAGCAGCGCATGGTGGGGCGCGGCTACTGGAGCCAGGCGGAACTGGCACGCCACGGCTTCAAGCACAGCGCGGCGACGGTGGAGTCCATGGAGGCGCAATTGATCCTGGTGCTGTCCGGCGCCTATATCGGTTATCTGCCGGAGCACTACGCCCACCCCTGGATCGAACAGCAGCGCCTGCGCGCATTGCTGCCGGCCACCTTCGGCTACCAGGCGCCGTTCTCCATGATCCTGCGCCGCGGGCGGGCCAAGGAACCGCTGATCCTGACCTTCCGCGACCTGCTGCGCGCGCAGCTCAACCTGCGCTGAGGAGCCGCTGCCATGCCACGCCCGCACTGCCCGCGCTGCCAGCGCCCCGAAAGCCATTGCCTGTGCCCGCTGATCCCCCATCTGGCGAGCCGCACCCGTGTGCTGCTGTTGCAGCATCCCAGCGAGGTGAACCATGCCCTGAACACCGCGCGCCTGGCGGCCCTGGGGCTGGAGAATGCCGAGTTGCGGGTGGGCGAGCGCTTCGAGGATCTTGCCGGCACCCTGGTCGATCCCCGTTACCGTGCCTGCCTGCTGTTCCCGGGCGAGGAGGCCCGATCCCTGGTGGAGATGGCCGCCAGCGACCCGCGCCCGCTGCTGCTGGTGGTGCCCGACGGCACCTGGCGCAAGGCGCGCAAACTGCTGCACCTGAATCCTGAACTCAGGGCCCTG
Source organism: Metapseudomonas cellulosilytica (assembly GCF_049334135.1). Classification (NCBI taxonomy): domain Bacteria; kingdom Pseudomonadati; phylum Pseudomonadota; class Gammaproteobacteria; order Pseudomonadales; family Pseudomonadaceae; genus Metapseudomonas; species Metapseudomonas cellulosilytica. The sequence goes on from NZ_JBHZGN010000007.1 coordinate 91,956, forward strand.
CCCAGGGTGACCCTGCCCGCGGGCCTGAGCTCCCGCTACCGCCTGCGCAAGGCGCCCATGGCCGGGGCGCTGTCCACCCTCGAAGCCGTCACCGTGGCCCTGGATATCCTCGAAGCGCCCGCGCGGTTCGATGAATTGCTACGGCCATTCGAGGCGCTGATCCAGGGGCAGATCGAGGCGATGGGGGAGGAGACCTTCAGGCGCAATCATGGCCAATGACCAGCGATGGCGGTGGGTACCGGCACGGCCTTCTTTGCGTAGGAGCGAATTCATTCGCGAAGGGCCGCGCAGCGGTCCGTGGGTCCGTATCGCGAATGGATTCGCTCCTGCAATCGCTTCACCGGGCTGTAGGGTGGAAACCGCTCTTGGTTCCACCAGAGGAGTCGGGCTGGGCATCGATGGTGGATAGAAAAGCGCTATCCACCCTACGCATCCAGTGCCCCGATCAACGCTCCCGCATGGCTTCCTGGCGTGCCTTGAGAAGTAGGGTGGATGACGCTCTTTTCATCCACCATCGGCGTCAGGCTGGGCACCGAATGGTGGAAATAAAAAGCGATTTCCACCCTACGGGAGTGCGCCGCCTTACCGCTCCCGCATCGCCTCCTGCCGAGCTTTCAGCACGGGTTTCAGCAGGTAATCCAGCACGCTTTTCTCGCCGGTGATGATGTCCACTGTCGCGACCATGCCGGGGATGATCAGCAGCGGGTGGTCGTCCTTGCCCAGGTGGCTCTTCTCGGTGCGCACCTGGATCAGGTAGAAGCTCTTGCCTTCTTCATCGGTGATGGTGTCGGCGCTGATCAGTTCGAGGTCGGCCTTGAGGCCGCCGTAGATGGTGTAGTCATAGGCGGTGAACTTGACCATCGCCTTCTGCCCCGGATGGAGGAAGGCCACGTCCTGCGGGCGGATGCGCGCCTCGATGAGCAGGCTGTCTTCCAGGGGGACCACTTCCACCAGGTCGCTGCCCGGCTGCACCACACCGCCGATGGTGTTGACCTTGAGCTGCTTGATCACGCCGTGCACCGGCGACACCACGGTGGTGCGGCTGACGCGGTCGTCGATGGCCCTGCTGGTGGAGGTGATCTTCGACAGTTCGGTGCGCGCCTCGTTGAGCTCCTTGAAGGCGTCGGAGCGGAACGACAGCTGGCTTTCCTCCATCTTCCGCTCGATCTCCGACGCCGCCGCTTCGGCACGCGGAATGGCCAGGTTGGTGGCCTCCAGCTCACCGCGGGTTTCCACCGCGCTGCGCTGCAGGCGAAGGATTTCCACCTGGGAGATGGCGCCGGCTTTCACCAGCGGCTGGGACATGTTCAGCTCCTGCTGGATCAGCCCCAGGCTGGACCGGTACTGCTGGCTCTTGGAACGGAATTCGGCCAGTTCCTGTTTCTTCTGCCGCAACTGCTCGCCGAGGATGCGCTGCTCGCTGTCCAGCCGCTGCATGCGGGCGCGGTAGAGAGACATCTCGTCCTCGGCCAGCTGCGGCGCTTCGCGGGAGATTTCCTCGGGCAGGGTCAGCTCGCGGCCTTCGGCCTCGGCGGAAAGACGTTCGACCTTCGCCAGCAGCGCCAGGCGGTCCGCCTCGGTCTCGCCGCGGTCGGAACGGAAGCGGGTGTCGTCCAGGCGCAGCAGTACGGCGCCCTTGTCGACCACCTGGCCTTCGCGCACGAGGATTTCCGAGACGATGCCGCCCTCGAGGTTCTGGATGACCTGAACCTTGCTGGAGGGGATGGCCTTGCCTTCGCCGGTGGTGACTTCTTCCAGCACCGCGAAGCGTGCCCAGACCAGCGCGACCAGCAGCAGGGTGCAGGCGACCCAGACGGTGATGCGCGTGGCCCGGGGCGAGTCTTCGAGCATGGCGCCGGCGACTTCCGGCATGAATTCGGTATCGGCCTTGCCGCTGAAGTAGTTGCGGGGAGTCTCTGCGCTGGCCATGACCTGTCTCCTCAAGCGTTGCCCTGGCCGACACGGCCCTTGCGCAGCGCGTCGATAACGCTGTCCTTGGGGCCGTCCGCGACGATCTGGCCGTTGTCCAGCACCACCAGGCGATCCACCAGCGCCAGCATCGAACTGCGGTGGGTGATGAGGATCAGCGTCTTGCCCGCCGACCAGCCCGCCAGGCGCTGGCGCAGCTGTTCCTCGCTGCTGTTGTCCATGGCGCTGGTGGGTTCGTCGAGCACCAGCAGGGGAGGGGCGAGCAACAGGGCACGGGCCAGCAGCACGGCCTGGCGCTGGCCGCTGGAGAGCAGCTGGCCACGTTCGCCCACCGGGCGGTCATAACCCTGCGGGTGCTGCCGGGCGAGATCGGCGACGCCGGTCAGCTCCGCGACTTCGAGCATGCGCTCGTCGCTGACGTAGCGTGCGCCCAGGGTCAGGTTGTCGCGCAGGCTACCGGCCAACAGCGGCAGGTCATGGCTGACGTAGCCGATCTGCTGGCGCAGGTCGCCGATATCGGTCTGGCGCAGGTCGATGCCGTCCAGCAGCAACTGGCCTTCATCCGGGGCATAGAAGCCGAGGACCAGGCGCGCCAGGGTGCTCTTGCCCGAGCCGCTACGGCCGATGATGCCGACCCGTTCCCCGGCATTCAGTTGCAGGCTGACCTTGTTCAGCGCCGAGGTCGCCTGCCCGGGGTAGCGGAACTCCACCTGGCGCAGTTCCAGGTTGCCCTTGATCGACTGCTGCGCCAGGGGCCGCTGCCCGGATTCGCGTTCCTGCGGCAGGGCCATCAGCGCGTCGGTGGACTTCATGGTCAACCGCGCCTGCTGGTAGCGGGTGATGAGCCCGGCGATCTGCCCGAGGGGCGAGAGCACCCGGCTGTTGAGCATGTAGCAGGCCACCAGGGCGCCGACGCTGAGGTTGCCATCGATGATGGCGTAGACGCCGCTGACGATCATCGCCAGGCCCGCGAACTGTTGCATGAACAGGGTGCCGTTGGTGGCCAGGGCACAGAGGAAGCGGGCGTGGCTGTCGAGGCGGGTGAGGGCGCCATGGGTGTGTTCCCAGCGGTGCTGGCGCTCGCTCTCGGCGCCGCAGGCCTTGAGGGTTTCCAGGCCGGCGAGGGTCTCGATCAACAGCGCCTGCCGTTCGGCGCCGAGGGCCAGGCTGCGCTGGACCGTGTCGCGCAGGCGCACCTGGATCAGCCAGGCGAAGATCGCGGTGAGCGGGAAGGCGAGGAGCGGGATCACCACCAGCGGACCGGCGAGCAGGCCGATCACCAGCAGCATCAGCAGCGAGAAGGGCAGGTCGATCAGGCTGGTGAGGGTCACCGCGGTGAGGAATTCCCGCAGGCCCTGGAAGTCGTGGATGCTCTGGGCGAAACCACCGATGGTGGCCGGTCGCGCCTTGAGGGACATGCCGGTGATGCGCTCGAAGAGGGTGGCCGAAAGGACGACATCGGTCTTTTTCCCGGCGCTGTCCAGCAGGTTGGCGCGCAGCACCCGCAACAGCAGGTCGAAACCGGTGCCGATCAACAGGCCGATGGTCAGCACCCAGAGGGTCGATGTGGCCTGGTTGGGCACCACGCGGTCGTAGGTCTGCATCACGAAGAGCGGCACCAGCATGCCCAGCAGGTTGATCAGCAGGCTCGCCAGCATGGCGTCGGCGTAGAGCCAGCGGGACAGCTTCAGGGTGTCGCGGAACCAGGACTGTACCCGGGGCAGCAGTGGGCTGCGGGCCTCTTCCAGCTCATGGCGCGGGCGGGCGAACAGGGCCTGGCCGGTGTATTCCAGGGCCAGCACTTCGCGGGCGACCCATTGCTCGCCACCATCGGCCTCGCAGGGCAGGATCAGCGCGCGGCCGCTGTCGTCGAAGCGGGTCAGTACCGCGCTGCGTCCACCCTTGAGCAGCAGCAGCAGGGGCAGGTTGAGCGGCGAGATGGCACCCAGTTCGCGGTTCAGCAGGCGCCCGTGGAGGCCGGCGCGGGCCGCGGCACGGGGCAACAGGTCGGCGGACAGGCGTTGGCCCGGCAGCGGCAGGCCGCTGCAGAGGCTGGCGCGGCTGGCCGCGCGGCCATGCAGCCGGCAGAGGATCAGCAGGCCGTCGAGCAGCGGGTCATCATGGCCCTGGCGCGGGTCCCTGGGACTGTCAGCCCGCTCCATGGTGGTCATGGTCATGGACTCCCATGGTGGTTCACTGCATATCCGGCAGCTGGGCTTCGCTCTTCACTTCGCTGACGGCGACGGCTTCGGCCGGGACCACGACGTTCTGGCGACGCAGCAGGTCGCCCATGGCCGAGAGCACCCGGTACATGGAGAACTCCTCGGTGTAGCGCACCTCCACATAGCGGCGGTTGGCGGTGAAGAGTTCGTTCTCGCTGTCCAGCAGGTCCAGCAGGGTGCGCTGGCCAAGGCCGAACTGCTGCTGGTAGGCCTCGCGGACGCGGGCGGTGTAGTCGGCGTAGGCACGGGCTTCGGGCGTCTGCTTGCGGGCGTTCTCCATGGCGTTCCAGGCCAGGGCGAGGTTCTCGTTGAGCACCCGCAGGGCGTTGTTGCGGATGTCCATGGACTGGTTGATTTCATGCGCGGCGGCCTGCAGCCGCGCCTTGTCGCGCATGCCGTTGAACAGGTTGTAATTCATCACCACGCCGGCCCGCCAGGTGTTGTTGTGGCCCTCTTCGCCCTGCACGTCATCGTCGGCGGTGGTCGCCAGTTCGGCGTCGAATCGCGGATAGAAGGGCGATTTGGCCGACTCGTACTGGCTTTCGGCGGCGTTGACGTCGGCCTGGGCCGATTTCAGCAGCGGGTTGGTATCCATTACACCCTGGCGCGCGGCCTGCATGTCGGTGGGCATCTCGCCCTTGATGGTGCTCGGTGTCACCAGCTCATCGGCCGGCACGCCCACGGCGCTGTAGAAACTGGCTTCGGCGTCGGCCAGGTTCACTTCCTCGGTGTAGAGGTTGTTCCGTGCCAGGGCCAGGCGCGCTTCGGCCTGGTCGAAATCGGCGGTGCTGCCCACGCCGCGTTGGCTGCGCAGGCCGATCTGGTCGTGGATGCGTTCGTGGGCCATCAGGTTGTTCTTCGCCAGGACCACCATCTCGCGGCGCTTGAGCACGTCCAGGTAGACCTCCACGGTGCGCAGCGCCAGGCTTTCGGCTGTGCCGAGGGTGAAGTAGGCGCGGGAGTTGACCACGGCCTTGGTACGTTTCACTTCGTTGGGGGTGTTGAAGCCGTCGAAGAGCATTTGCCGCAGGCGCAGTTCGGCATCGCGGAAGTTCAGGGTTTCCTTGTTGTGATCGCCGAGGGAGCGGGTCGTGGGGCTGTCGGTCCCCTCGCGACCGACACCGGTTATCAGGTCGACGGTCGGTAGGTAGCCCCCTTTGGCGACTTTCGCCTCTTCGTCGGCGACGAGCCGGTTCTGGGCGCTGGCCAGGAGTTCGGGGTGCTTGTCGAGGGTGCTCTGGATAGCGTCGGTCAGCGTCATGGCCTGGATTTGCGTAGCGGTCAAGGCCAGGAAGACTCCGCTCCACAGGGGGTTGAAGGTGCGCATTTCGGCTCGTTCTCCTTGTCAGAACTACTCTCCCTGGCGCCAGTAAATTGGCGAAAATCCAAGGCAAACCGTTTCAGGCTTGTAACAACAGAGCTAAGAACATCCTGTGGCGGAGCTAAGAAGAAATTTTCACAAGGGATATCAGGAAAAATTCTTATGCATTCGTCGGAAATCCAAGACATCTTTTCGCCAGCAAGTTGCGTTTTTCGGGGCTTTGAGCCCCGTTGCGCCGCTGCAGACTGTGGTCAGGCACAAAGAAAGGGTTTCAGGGTGGGCTTGGTCCCGGGGAGCGGTAACGCGCCTAGTCATGTGACGGTAATTTGACTGGGGGCGTTTTTGGCGTCGCTCCTATTCCTCTCGATTCTTCTTCACGTACCCGTAGTTCGGTTCGGAAGTGCTGTGACCCCTCATTGACTGGGATCGGCGCTGTCCGGCTGGCAGCACGTCGTGCGGGAGGAAGGAATCATGGCTGGATCAATCGGGGTCGTTCGTCAGGTCATTGGCGAAGTGTTTGCGGTCCGACTCGATGGTTCGCGTCGCGTGCTCACCGAAGGCGATCGTGTGTACTTCGGCGAGCAACTGGTGACCGGCAACAACGGCGCCGTGGCGGTGGCCCTGGGCAATGGCCAGGAGCTGGTGCTCGGACGCGACAGCAACCTGACGCTGGACAACACCCTGCTGGCCGGCAAGCCCGATCCGGATCGTACTGCCGACAGCGCACCGGCCGCCCCCAGCCAGCAGGACCTGACCGATGTCGCGAAGCTGCAGGCGGCCATCCAGGCGGGCGTCGACCCGACCAAGGCTGCCGAGGCCACCGCCGCAGGGCCCGGTTCGGGCGGCGCCGGCAGTGGCAATGCCGGCGGCGGTCACTCCTTCGTGCTGCTGGGCGAGACCGCCGGCTCGCTGGACCCCAGCATAGGCTTCCCCACCGGGCCGATCGGCTTCGTTCCGGAGTTCCCCAATCCGGAGATAGCCGCTCTCCCCGAAGAAAACCCCGCGCCCAATGGCGTACCCCTGGCCCGGGACGATGGGCAGACCGCCGACGAGGGCCGCCCACGGGTACTGGGCAACGTGCTGGATAACGACGACAGCGGGCCGGACCTGCCCCTCAAGTTCGTGTCGTGGCAGGCCGGCGCTGCCCTGGACGGCCCCAACGGCACTCGCCAGGTGACCACGGAGTTTGGCGTGGTGAACCTGAATCCGGACGGCACCTTCAGCTTCGAGCTGGCCAATGCCATCCCGGTGCTGAGAGCGCTGGACGACGACCAGCGCGTCGACCTCAACTTTGCCTACACCATCGAGGACAGCAACGGCGACCAGAGTTCGGCGACCCTCACCATCACCATCGTCGGCCGCAACGACGCCCCGACTGTGGAAGTCAGCTTCCCGCAGAGCGAAGGCGGCCTGGCCCAGGTATCCGAGCGCGGCCTGCCTGGCGGTTCCAGCGCCGGGGACGGCAGCACGGTGGTGAACGGCAACTTCCAGATCGCCGACGCTGATGGCCTGGATGACCTCAAGTCCATCAGCGTCGGCAGCCTCACCCTCGATCTGGCCACCAGCAGTTTCGCCGACCTGGTGGGGCAGAGCTTCGCCGCTGCCCATGGCACGGTGCTGATCACCGGCTTCGATGCCGCCAGCGGTACCTACAGCTTCAGCTACACCCTGACCGAAGCCACCCTTGATGCCGCCGGTCCGGAGACGGACGGCTTCCTTATTAATGTAAGCGACGGCCTGGCCAGCGCCTCGACCACTGTCAGCATCGAAATACTCGACGACCTGCCGCAGGCCAACCCCGATAGCGGCAGCCTGAGCGAGGACGGCATACCCGCCAGCCTCAGCGGCAATGTGCTGGACAATGACCTCTCCGGAGCCGACCAGGCCAAAGCCTTCACCAGCTGGAACGGCGTAGCCGGTGCCACGCCCGGGGCCAATGGCAGCCTGCTGGTCGATACCCCCTTCGGCCTGGTGACCCTGAATGTCGACGGCAGCTACAGCTTCGTGCTGGCCAATGGTTCGGCGGTGGTGCAGGCCCTGGACCAGGGTGAGCAGGTCAACCTGCAATACGCCTACTCCATGCGGGACGGCGATGGCGACCCCGGCGACGCCGTGCTGACCCTCACCATCACCGGCAGCAACGATGCGCCTACGCTGCAAGTCAGTTCCCCGGACACCCAGGGCGGCCTGGCCCAGGTATTCGAGCGCGGCCTTTCCGGCGGCTCCAGCGCCGGCGACGGCAGCACGGTGGTCAACGGCAGTTTCAGCGTCGGCGATTCCGATGGGCTGGACACCCTCAAGTCTCTGGCGGTCGGCAGCCTGAACCTCGACCTCACCACCAGCGGCTTCGCCAGCCTGGTGGGGCAGAGCTTCGCCGTGGCCCACGGCACGGTGCTGATCACCGGGTTTGATGCCGCCAGCGCCACCTACAGCTTCAGCTACACCTTGAGCGAAACCACCCTCGATGCCGAAGGGGCGGAGATGGACGGTTTCCTGGTGACCGTGAGCGACGGCCTGGCCAGCACATCGGCCACGGTCGGCATCGACATCGTCGACGACGTTCCGACGGCAGTGGACGACGGCGGCCACAGCACGGCGGAGGACACCCCGATCACCGTCAACGTGCTGGCCAACGACGTGCGCGGTGCGGACGCGCCGACCCTGGTGACCGGTGCGCAATTGACCAGCGGCAGCGGTACGGTGGGCTTCCTGCCGAGTGGCGAAGTGACCTTCACCCCGACGGTGGGTTTCGAGGGCGCCGCGACCATCCTCTACACCATCCGCGACGCCGACGGCGATGAATCGCAAGCCGTTCTGAGCATCACCGTGGGCCCGGACTCGACCCCGACGGTAAGCACGCCGGACCTCGATGGCGACGGCGACATGGTCTGGGAGTCGGCATTGCCCGACGGCAGCGGCGGCGGCAGCACCACTACCAGCGGCCAGTTCGCGATCGGTACCGGCAACGACAGCCTGGCCCTGCTGGAAGTGCAGGACCGTGACGGCAACTGGATCGCCATCAGCGGGCCGAACACCCTGGTCAACGGCGCTTACGGCGTGCTGGCGGTGAACCCGGATGGCAGCTGGGTCTACACCCTGAGCGACAACACCCTGGATCACACCGATGACACGCGGGACGACGGTGATGGCGACCGCGGTATCGACGATCAGGTGCTGGACCCCTTCCAGGTGCGGGTCACCGATTCGGACGGCGACCTCTCGCCCGAAGCGACGCTGACCGTCCGGGTCAACGACGATGGGCCGACTGCGCTGGATGACGGCGGCTATAGCACGGCAGAAGACACCGCAATCACGGTCAACGTACTGGCCAATGACGTGCCCGGCGCCGACAAGCCGACCCTGGTGATCGAAGCGACGCTCACCAGCGGTAGCGGCACGGTGAGCTTCCTGCCCACGGGGGCGGTGACCTTCATCCCGGCGCCGGGCTTCATGGGCGTGGCGATCATCAAGTACCACATCGAGGATGGCGACAGTGACCAGTCGCAGGCGGAGCTGCGCATTACTGTCGGAGAGGATTCGACGCCGACGGTGGAGATCGACTACGGCCCGGATGGAGGTGTGGTGGACGAAGAGGCGCTGAATCCCGGCGCCGGGGCCGACGGCGTAGCGGGCAGCAACCCGGCGAGCACCGCAGAAAGCACCAGCGGTAGCGTGCAGGTGTTCACCGGCGGCGACAGCCTGGGCAGCCTGGTGATCGGCGGCGTCGACGTGACCCATGGCGGCACGGTGGTGGGGCTGTACGGCACCCTGGTGGTGAGCGCGCCGGTGGGCAACAGCTTCAGCTGGACCTACACCCTGACCGACAACACCCTGGAGCACCCGCTGAACCCGCAGACCGGGGCGCAGGATGTGCTGCTGGATAATTTCGCAGTGGCAGCGACCGACAGCGATGGCGACCTGGCGCCGGCGACCACCCTGAGTATCCAGGTTCGCGACGACGGCCCGAGCGCAGTGGACGACGGCGGCTATTTCACAGCAGAAGACACCGCGATCACGGTCAACGTGCTGGCCAACGACGTGCGGGGTGCGGACGCGCCGACCCTGGTAACCGGTGCGCAGTTGACCAGCGGCAGCGGCACGGTGGGCTTCCTGCCGAATGGTGAGGTGACCTTCACGCCCTCGGCGGGCTTCGAGGGCGCCGCGACCATCCTCTACACCCTCCGCGATGCCGACGGCGACGAGTCGCAGGCGCTGCTGAGCATCACTGTGGGTCCGGACTCGACCCCGACGGTGAGCACGCCGGACCTCGATGGCGACGGCGACATGGTCTGGGAATCGGCGTTGCCCGACGGCAGCGGCGGCGGCAGCACTACCACCAGCGGCCAGCTCGTGATCCAGACCGGCAACGACGGCCTGGCCCTGCTGGAAGTGCAGGACAAGGACGGCGACTGGGTCGCCATCAATGCCCCCGGCACCCTGGTCAATGGTGTCTACGGCGTGCTGGCGGTGAACCCGGACGGCAGCTGGATCTACACCCTGAGCGACAACACCCTGGACCACGGCGACACCTCGCTGCTGGACGGTGACGGCGACCGTGGGCTGGCCGACCAGGTGCTGGACCCCTTCCAGGTACGGGTGACCGACTCGGACGATGATGTCTCGCCCGAAGCGACCCTGACCATCAAGGTCAACGACGACGGCCCGAGCGCGGTGAACGACGGCGGCTATGGCACGGATGAAGACACCGCGATCACGGTCAACGTGCTGGCCAACGACACCCAGGGCGCCGACCGCGCGGCGCAGGTAGTGGCGGCGCAGCTCACCGGCGGCAGTGGGATGGTGGAGGTCCTCTCGGGCGCATCGGTGAAGTTCACCCCCACAGCGGGCTTCGAGGGCGTGGCGACCATCCTCTACACCCTCCGCGATGCCGACGGCGATGAATCGCAGGCGGTACTGAGCATCACCGTGGGTCCGGACTCGACCCCGACGGTGAGCACCCCGGACCTCGATGGCGACGGCGACATGGTCTGGGAATCGGCGCTGCCCGATGGCAGCGGCGGCGGCAGCACCACCACCAGCGGCCAGTTCGCGATCCAGACCGGCAACGACGGCCTGGCCCTGCTGGAAGTGCAGGACAAGGACGGCAACTGGGTCGCCATCAATGCTCCCGGCACCCTGGTCAATGGTGTCTACGGCGTGCTGGCGGTGAACCCGGACGGCAGCTGGATCTACACCCTGAGCGACAACACCCTGGACCACGGCGACACCTCGCTGCTGGACGGTGACGGCGACCGTGGGCTGGCCGACCAGGTGCTGGACCCCTTCCAGGTACGGGTGACCGACTCGGACGATGATGTCTCGCCCGAAGCGACCCTGACCATCAAGGTCAACGACGACGGTCCGAGCGCGGTGAACGACGGCGGCTATGGCACGGATGAAGACACCGCGATCACGGTCAACGTGCTGGCCAACGACACCCAGGGCGCCGACCGCGCGGCGCAGGTAGTGGCGGCGCAGCTCACTGCCGGCAGCGGCACGGTGGGCTTCCTGCCGAATGGTGAGGTGACCTTCACGCCCACGGCGGGCTTCGAGGGCGCCGCGACCATCCTCTACACCCTCCGCGATGCCGACGGCGACGAGTCGCAGGCGGTGCTGAGCATCACTGTGGGTCCGGACTCGACCCCGACGGTGAGCACCCCGGACCTCGATGGCGACGGCGACATGGTCTGGGAATCGGCGTTGCCCGACGGCAGCGGCGGTGGCACTACCACCACCAGTGGCCAGTTCGTGATCCAGACCGGCGACGACAGCCTGGCCCTGCTGGAAGTGCAGGACAAGGACGGCAACTGGGTCGAGATCACTGCCCCGAATACCCTGGTCAATGGGAAGTACGGCGTGCTGGCGGTGAATCCGGATGGCAGCTGGGTCTACACCCTGAGCGACAACACCCTGGACCACGGCGACACCTCGCTGCTGGACGGTGACGGCGACCGCGGCCTGGCCGACCAGGTGCTGGACCCCTTCCAGGTGCGGGTAACCGATTCGGACGACGATGTCTCGCCCGAAGCGACACTGACTATCAAGGTCAACGACGATGGCCCGCAGGTGCTGGCCCGCAGTGACCTGATCTATGCCAACTCCAGCAACCCGTCCACCGGTGGCACTGGCACCTTCGACTACCTCATCGGGGCCGATAGCCGCAGCAGCTACAGCGCGCTGAATTCGGACTTTTCCGCGATCAGCCTGACTGGCACCGTCGGTTCGGCGCTGATCTCGGCCACCGCCGTAAACTGGGTTTCGGAAACCGATGCGCAGGCGGTGTTCAGCGTCCAGTTCCAATATGACGCCGACCCGCTTTCCACGACCAATGCATTGAGCCAGGCAACGGGCACCCTGACTTTCGACAAGGTGGCGGGGACCTATACGGTCAAGTTCGATGCGCCAATCGAAGGGTTCACGGTGCTGCAGACCAGCAATACCGTGTCCAGGGAGAGCTTCAACCTGGTCGGCAGCTCCGATGCCCAGCCCGAGGTCGTGGTTGCGAAGCTGTCCGGCAACTTCTACGTCAGGTTCGCCGGGGATGAGAACGCAGGTGGCATACCCCTGCAGACGACCGACAACAACCAGGCGTTTGCGAACGGCGAGACCTTCAAGGCGAGCCAGAGCTGGGTCAGCATCTCGGGGAATGCCAATGGCGTCGCCAGTGACACCCTGCAGGCTGGCGAAGTCCTCAACATGGACTTCTACACCAGCAGCCCCGGCAACAACGCGAACCCCGGACCCGGTACTGCAAGGGCCAGCGCGATGTTCCTGAAGGTCGACCAGTTGGGTGCCGACGAGGACTTCGTGGTCCTGCTGAAACTGATCGATCCGGACGACAACTCCATAACGACGCGGGCGATCGTGGTCGACAGTGAGGACATCTACAAGTCCTCGGAGTCGAACCCCTACGGCATCACCTTCGCCGATGGCAGCGACGGCGTGGTGATCATCGAGTCCAACGACTTCAATGCGTCCGGGGAGAACTACCTCATCTACGGCGCCCAACTGCTGACGTCCACCGAGGCCGTGACGGGCTTCGGGATCAACCTCAACCGGAATGTCGGCAGCCTCGGCGCGTCGTCGCTGGCCGCAGCGGCCCTGCTGGCCTTCGACGCCAACCCCGGTGCGGGTGCCCCGACCACCGACAATGATGTGATCAAGATCGTCGACATCGGCCTGGTCACCACCCAGAGCAACACCCAGAACGCCAACCTCGACTTCAGCTTCTCGCTGGTCGATGCCGACGGCGACGTGACCAGTCCCCACGTGCTGGAGGTCGCCATCGTCAATGGTTCGAGCTTCACGGGAAGCGCCGCAGACGAGGTCATCCAGGGCACGTCAGGCAATGACCTGATCGATGGCCTGGGTGGCATGGATACCGCCAGCTACCGGCATGCCAGCAGCGGCGTCACGGTAAGCCTGGAAACCCTGGCCGCCCAGAACACTGGGGGCGCGGGGACCGACACCCTGGCGAACCTCGAGAACCTCATAGGTTCGGGCCATAACGACACCCTGATCGGCAATAGCGGCAACAACCAGCTGTTCGGCCTTGCCGGCAACGACACCTTGCTCGGGGGCGATGGCGATGACTGGCTGGTGGGTGGGCTGGGAGCGGACACCCTGACCGGCGGCGCCGGCAAGGACAGCTTCGTCTGGCAGCAAGGCGGTCTGGACGCGAACGTCGATCACATCACCGACTTCCAGGTGGATACGACCGGCGCCAACTCCGATGTGCTCGACCTGTCGCAACTGCTGAGCGGCGTGGGGGAGGACCCGAACACGTTGCAGAACTACCTGGACTTCGCCTTCACCGGGACCACCACCAGCATTGCCGTGAAGACCGAGGCGGCGGGCCCCGTGGAGCAGCAGGTGGTGCTGGATAACGTGGACCTTTCGACGGTGTACGGCACCACCGACGAGGCGACGATCATCAACAACATGCTTGGAGACAACGCACTCAAGGTTGACGTCTAGGCATCCGGGCCCGGGTGTGGGGCATGGGGCGAGCGGGCCTGCGCGATCCGGCAGGGGAGGGACCATGGTTTATGTACAGCGTGACGAGAAAGGCGGGATCCTGCGGCTGGATCACGAGCCCTTCGACGGCATGACCCAGACGCTGTCGGCCAGCGACCCCGAGGTGCGGATCTGGTTTGCCGGCCGTGGCCTGCATGACCACCTGATGGCCCTGCAGCGCTCCGACCTGGAACTGGTCAGGGTGATCGACGACCTGGTGCAGGTGCTGGTGAGCCTGGGGCTGCTTAACTACACCGACCTCCCCGAGCCCGCGCGCCGCAAACTCCAGCACCGCGCCGAAGCCCGTTCCCGGGTGCGTGAACTTGGCGGTCTGCTGACCGACGAGACAGCCTTGCCCTATTGAGCGGCGGGGGCTGCTGACTCCGCCAGCAGCCCCGCGCAGGGTGATCGACTGCGGGTTCGGCCCCTGCGCCATGCCCAGCAGCGCACCAGCCGACTCACCCCATCGCTCAGGGATTCTCCAGGGCCTGCAATGCACCTTCATGCAGGGGGATGGCCAGGGCTCTTCGGGCGTTGGCCTTCGACAACTGCTCGCCCTGGATGCTGCCGGCCGCCAGCCAGTCGTTGTCCGTTGCGAAGAGCAGGCCCGTCAGCAGTTTGGCCTCGCTCGCGCTCAACGTTGCGTCGCAGAGCAGCAGGGCGCTGACCGCGAGGGTGGGCACCGGCGTCGTCTGGTTGGGGTAGGTGGCGGCGGCCACCCGGGTGGCGAAGGTGCCGGGGCGGTTGGCTTGCAGTTGGTCAATGGCCTGTTCGTCCAGCGGTACCAGGCGCAGCTGCATGGCCTCGCTGGCGGCGCGGATGCTGTCGGCGGGGGCGCCGATCACCTGCAGGGTGGCGTCCAGTTGGCCGTCGCGGATGGCGGTCAGCGCCTGTTGCAGATCGACGCTGGCGGCCTCGGCCAGGTCCTCCGGCTTGATGCCGTGGGCGGCCAGTACCGCGATGGCAGTGTCCCGCGAGGCCGAGCCCGGCTGGCCGAGGTTGACCCGCTTGCCGCGCAGGCTGGCCATGTCGGTCACCGGCCCGTCGGCGCGCGCCAGCACATGCACCATCTCCGGATAGAGGCTGGCCAGGGCACGCAGGCCGGAGTAGGGCCCGGATTCGGCAAAGGGGCCGGTGCCATTCACCGCCATCTGCGCCATATCGCTCTGGGACAGCGCCAGCACCACATCGCCGCGGCGCAGCATGCGCAGGTTGTCCAGGCCGCCTTCGGTGGTCAGCGGCGTCAGTTGCAGGCCCTTGGGACGCAGCAGGCTGGTCATGGCCTGGGCCAGCCGCGCGTACTGCCCGGCAGGCGGCCCGCCGGCCAGGGGAAAGCCCTTCTGCAGGCGGCTCAGGCGGCCCTGGATATTGTTCAGGGAACGGTTCAGCTCGTCGGAGATGATGTCCCGCTCCTTTGCCCCGGTGCCGCCGGGGGCGAGGTTCAGCGCGGTGCTCATGGCCGCCAGCAGTTGCTCGCGCGTCTGGCCCACGCCGGGCTCGACGGTTTCCGGCGCGGGCGGGGCCTTGAATCCCTGGGGCACCACGGCTTCCCAGCCGCCGTCGGTCTGGCGGTAGATCAGGCTGCCGTGGGCGTTCAGCAGGTCACCCTTCCTGTTGCCTTCGTTGCGGATGCCGGACAGCCCGCGTGGCCCGGCGCCGAGGGCGCTGATCAGGCTGGCGACGCCGGGGGAGTCCCAGGAACCGAAGTCCTGGTCGCGTTCCACTTTCAAGGTGCTGTCGAAGTAGATCACCAGGCGCTTCTCGCCTTGTGGTGCGTTGGCGTCGCTGGCCGAACCGCGGCGGTCCAGTTCGCTGAGGCTGAGTACGCCGGTGCCGAAGGCCTGTTGCAGGCGTTGCTGCACTTCGGCTTCCAGGGTGGCCTGGTCGGGTCCCCTGGAACAGGCGGCCAGGGTCAGGGCCAGCAGGGCGACGAGGAGGGTGCGCAGCATGGTCAACCTCCCATTCCCGGCAACGCGAGGAAGCCCGTGAGCACCAGCGCATTGAGCAGGTCGATGAGGAAGGCGCCCACCAGCGGCGCGACGATGAAGGCCTCCGGCGCCGGACCGTACTTGTGGGCGATGGCCTGCATGTTGGCGACGGCGGTGGCCGTGGCGCCGATGGCGAAGCCGCAGAAGGCCGCCGAGAGCACGGCGCTTTCGTAGTCGCGGCCGGTGAAGCGGTACACCACCCAGGCGCCGAAGACCATGGCCAGGGCCGATTGCGCGATCAGCATGACGAACAGCGGCCCGGCGACCATGGCCACGTGGCCCAGGCTCAGCGCCATCATGGTGATCACCAGGAACAGCGACAGGGTCACCGAGGCCAGCAGGTCGATGGCGCCGTCGTTCAGCCGCACACCCACCAGGGGCAGGCTGTTGCGGATGGTCACGCCCAGCAGCAGGCACCAGATGAAGCTCGGCAGGGTCACCGCGCCTTCGCCGAACTGCTCGGCGAGGAACTGGCCGACCACCAGGGCGGCCATGGTGGCGGCCAGCACATTGAGGAAGTTGGTGGTGGTTACCGGCGGTGCCGACTCGCCGGTGATCTCATGGTGCTCGCCCCGGGGACCGCTGCCGGCCAGCTTGTGGCGCTTGATCAGCCACTGGGCCAGGGGACCGCCGATGATGCCGCCGGCCACCAGGCCGAGGGTGGCGCCGGTCATCGACAGCTCCATGATGGACTGGAGGTTGTTCACCTCGGCGAAGCGTTCGGCGTAGGCCGCGCCCGTGCCGTGGCCGCCCACCAGGGTGATGGTGCCACCCACCAGGCCCATCAGCGGGTGCATGTCCAGGCCCCAGGCGACCAGGATGCCCAGGATGTTCTGCAGGAACAGGAAGGGGATCAGGGTGATGACGAAGAGCACCAGCCGCTTGCCGCCGTGCTTGAGCATGGCCAGGTCCGCCGACAACCCCACGGCGGAGAAGAAGGCCAGCAGCAGCGCGGGTTTCATGGTGGTGTCGAACTCCACGCGGAAATCGCTGAACGCGCCGGCCACCGACAGGGCGATGGCGAACAGCAGGCCGCCGGTGATCGGCTCGGGGATGTTGTAGCGCGACAGCACGGGAATCAGGCGGTTGACCCAGCGCCCGAGGATCAGGGCGAGGGCGGCCAGGAGGAGGGTTACGAGGGGATTGAGCGTCACGTCTGTGCTTCCTGCCAGGACTGCCCCGCGCCGGCGGGACGACATATCTGGAGGTCTAGCCAAGACTGGCGGGCTTGTCGAACCGGCTCTCAGAGGCGGGTTTCGAGGGCGTGGGGGCCCTGGGTCAGGTGTTCCTTGAGGAAGTCGATGCAGAGCTTCACCTTGGCCGAGCCCGAGGCCCGCGCGGCAGTGACGGCCCAGACATCGGCCGTCTGCTGGTAGGCCGGCAGCAGCCGTACCAGCCTGCCGGCCCTGACGCTCGGGGCCGCGTCCCAGACCGAGGCCATGATCACCCCATGGCCTTCGTGGGCCCACTGGCGCACCACGTCGCTGTGGTTGGAGGCCATGGGGCCGGTGACCTTCACCGTTTCCTCGCCATTGGGGCCGCCGAGGCGCCAGACGCCGAAGCCCAGTTCGCGCTCGCGGAACAGCAGGCAGTCGTGCTGCGCGAGTTCCGCCAGGGTGCGTGGCTGGCCGCGACGCGCGATGTAGGCGGGGGCGGCGTAGAGCATCCGCTGGCTCTCGGCGATCCTGTGGGCGATCAGGTGCGGTTCGTGGACTTCGCCCACCCGCAGGTCGATGTCGAAGTTCTCGCCGATCAGGTCCACCCGCCGATCCAGCAGCTCCAGCCAGACCTCCAGGCCCGGATGGCGCTGGCGCAGCAGGGACAGCACCGGCGATACATGGTCGCGACCCAGGCGCAGGCTGGTGGCGATGCGCAGCACGCCGCGGGGCTCGCCGTGCCGCCCGGACAGCGACTCCAGCATGCCTTCCACGTCTTCGAGGATTTTCTGCGCCCAGACGAAGGCGGCCTCGCCATCGGCGGTGATGTTCACCCGCCGCGTGGTGCGATTGAAGAGTTTGACCCCGAGGGACTCCTCCAGCATGGCGATGCGTTTGCTGACATGGGCCGGGGAGATGCCCAGTTCGGTTGCTCCGGCGATGAAACTGGAGCGCCGAGCCACGGTGCAGAACAGCAACAGGTCGCGCAGGAAGGGATCATTGTTCGCTAATAGCGCATTCTGATTTTTCATGAGGACTGATTATAGATTGAATGGTGAATATTAGTCTTTCGATCAGCTCCTGCCCGGCGCAGGGGTGGGCCGGCCACTCGGGTGGCCGGGTGACCTCCCGACAAGAACAGATCGAACGATATGAGCAGCCTTCGCATCGCCATTGCCGGCGCCGGCCTGATCGGCCAGCGCCACCTCGAACTCATCCAGGCCAGCCCCCTCTGTGAACCGGCGGCGCTGGTGGACCCATCGCCTGCTGCCGCGGCGGTGGCCGAGCGCGCCGGGGTGACCCTGTTCCACTCCCTCGAGGCGCTGTTCCAGCGGGAGCGTCCGGACGGCATCATCCTGGCCACTCCCAACCAGCTGCATGTGCAGCAGGCGCTCACCTGCCTGCAGGCAGGCGTGCCCGCGCTGATCGAGAAACCCGTGGCCCACACGCTGGAGGAGGGTGAGCGGCTGCTGGCCGCGTCGTCGGATTCCCGAGTGCCCTTGCTGGTGGGCCACCACCGTGCCCACAGCCCGATCCTCGGACTGGCGCGGGAAATCATCCGTGAGGGTCGCCTGGGCGACCTGGTGGCGGTGATGGGCAGCGCGCTGTTCTACAAACCCGACGACTACTTCGACGCCGCGCCCTGGCGCCGCCAGCCTGGTGGAGGCCCGGTGCTGATCAACCTGATCCACGAGATCGGCAACCTGCGCTCGCTGTGCGGCGAAATCGTTGCCGTGCAGGCCCTGGCATCCAGCGCCACCCGTGGTTTCCCGGTGGAGGACACGGTGTCCATCGGCCTGCGTTTCGCCAATGGCGCCCTGGGCAGCTTCCTGCTCTCCGATACCGCGGCTTCCGCCCGCAGCTGGGAACAGACCTCCCGGGAAAACCGTGATTACCCCAGCTATGGGGATGAAGACTGCTATCTGATTGCTGGTACCGGCGGCTCCCTGGCCGTGCCCACCATGCGCCTGAAGTGCTACGAGCGTCCGCAGGACCGCTCCTGGTGGAAGCCCTTCACCTGCGAGGTGGCCGAGTTGCGCCGCGAAGACCCGCTGGCGCTGCAGCTGGAGCATTTCTGCCAGGTCATCCGTGGCGAGGCCGAGCCCCTGGTCAGCGTGCGCGATGGCTTGCAGAACCTGCGGGTGGTGGAGGCCATCGCCCAGGCCGCGCGGGACGGCGGGGTGGTGACAGTGCCTCAGGGGATTGCCGGGCTTGCGTAGGTTGGCGCTGAGCCTGCGAAGCCCAACGTCAGGCGTTTGCTCCGGGCAGGTTGTTGGGCCTCGCTGCGCTCGGCGCCAACCTACGGTGCGGTATTTGTGGGAGCGAATTCATTCGCGATGAGCTCTCCACCGTGCATAAGCCGTGCAGGGTGGATAGCGCTTTTCTATCCACCAGCGAGGCATTGCAAGACACCGATGGTGGAAATCCTCAAAGGGATTTCCACCCTTGTACGACATGGAGTCCCCCACAGGAATTGTGGGAGCGAATTCATTCGCGATCGGCCTTTCACGCCCGATACGCATCCTGCAGGCATCGCGCACGTGGCCGATACCCCGCCCCCCGCACATACCCGCCCCAGGCAATTCACGCCTCGGCTTCGCGCTCCAGCAGGCGGCGTTTGCGTTCCACGCCCCAGCGGTAACCGGAGAGGTTGCCGTCGCTGCGCACTACGCGGTGACAGGGGATGGCCACCGCCAGGCTGTTGGCCGCGCAGGCCTGGGCCACGGCGCGCACCGCGCGGGGCGAGCCGATGCGTTCGGCGATCTCCGCGTAGCTGGCGGTGCTGCCGGCGGGGATTTCCCGCAGCGCCTGCCAGACACGCTCCTGGAAGGCGGTGCCGCGCACATCCAGCGGCAGGTCCAGGCCCAGCTTTGGCGCCTCGATGAAGCCGATGACCTTGGCCACCAGCTGTTCGAAATCGCTGTCGCCGCCGATCAGGTGGGCACGGGGGAACTTGTCCTGGAGGTCGCGCAACAAGGCCTCGGGGTCGTCGCCGAGCAGGATGGCGCAGACGCCGATGCCGCTTTGCGCTACCAGGAACGAGCCCAGCGAGCATTCGCCCAGGGCGAAACGGATGTCGTTGTTGGTGCCGCCGGCGCGATAGTCCGCCGGCTTCATCCCCAACACCTGGGCGGAGTCGGCGTAGAAGCGGCTGTTGGAGTTGAAACCGGCGTCGTAGAGCACGTGGGTCACCGAGGCGCCCGGGCCGAGCTGGTCACGCACCTTGCGCGCGCGGCGGGCGCGGGCATAGGCCTTGGGGGTGAGGCCGGTGACGGCCTTGAACACCCGGTGGAAGTGCGACGGGCTCATACCCGCCGATTCGGCCAGGGCCTCCAGGCCCGGCTCATCCTCGGCATCTTCGATCTTCCGGCAGGCGGCGGATACCAGGGCGGCGTGCTGCGCCGCCACGCAGGTCTTGTCGGCTGCGCTGCGGCGGCTGGGGCGGTAGCCGGCGGCCTCGGCCTGCGCGGCGCTGTCGAAGAACTCCACGTTCTCCGGGCGCGGCAGCCGCGTCGGGCTGCTGGGCCGGCAGTAGACGCCGGTGGTTTTCACGGCATAGACGAACTGCCGGTCGGCAGCCGGGTCGCGGGCCTGTACGGCGGCCCAGCGCGGGTCCAGCTCGGTGGCGATCTTGGCAGGGGCTTTCATGGCGCTATCCGCATGAGGTTCGGTCATGGCAGAGAGTATGCGGGCAGCGGGCCGCCCGCATCCTGACTCTTGCTGTCGAATTCAGGGACGGGAGTAGACCTTGAACAGAGTCTGATCCAATTCGCTCGGGGTGCCAAAGTACTTGCTGTAGAGCGGCATTATCCCGCCGGAGCGGTAGAGCTGGCTCAGCGCCGTATCCACCTGCAGGCGGAAGTCCTCGTCGCCACGGGCCATGGCCAGGGAGACCGGTTCGAACTCGAAGCGGCGGTCCAGCACCATCAGGTTGGTGTTGGCCGTGTCCCGCGCCACCAGGCTGCGCAGGATCATCTGGTTGGCGAAAAAGGCATCCACCTTGCCGCTGGCCACCTGGTCCACGCCTTCGACGGGGCTGGCCACAGTCTCCAGGGTGACCAGCAGCTTCAGCAGGCGCAGCTTTTCTCGCGCCCAGGTTTCCACCGGGGTGCCGCCCTGCACCGCGAAGCTGTGGGCGGCCAGGCCACGATTGAGGGTGGCGCGCCAGGTGGGGCCGGTCTGCTCCACTTCGCCATTGAGCACCTTGACCAGCGACAACGGGGCGTTCTTGCGCAGCACCACGCCGATTCCAGCGGTGTACACGGGTTGGGAGAAGGCGACGTCCTGGCGGCGTCTGAGGGTTTCCACCATCGGGCTGCAGAGCAGGTCCACGCCGCCGTCGCGGACCACGTCCAGGGCCTTGTCCGGCGCCAGGGGCACGAAGCGTACCTTGAGCGAGGCGAGGCCCGGCTGAGTGCGGAGCTGGTCGGCGACCTTCTGGCAGAGGTCGATGGCGTAGCCGGAGGCGCCTTCGCCCTCGGTAGCCGTGAAGGGTGGTTGGTTCGGCAGGTAGCCGAGGGTGAAGGTGCCGCTGGCGCGGACCCGGTCCAGGGTCTGGGCGCCGGCCAGCAACGGCAGCAGGGCAGCCAGCAGCAGCGCGGCGCGAGGGAGAAGAGGTTTCATGGCCGGACCTCCGCTTCCAGGGTCGCATGCCGTTCGAGGAACCGGTCGGCGATGTAGCCGAACATCAGGTAGCCGACCGCGGTGACGATCATGCCGCCGAACACCGCCTCGGTCCCCGAGGCATAGAGCGCATAGAAGCTGTAGGCCATGGCCACGAGCAACACGATGACGTTGCGGTGGTGCGGGAAACCCGTCACCCCGGCTTTCTGCATGATCACCAGCAGCGCCGAGAGCGAGGTGATGTAGGGGACGATATTGGTCACCGCAGCCAGGCTCACCAGCTTGCCGAACTGCTCCGACGCGTTGGGCGAGATGGTGGATATCGCCATGGCGCTCTGCAGGATGGCGTTGGCCACCAGCCCGGCGATGGGCGCGCCCAGCAGGGTGACCTTGGCGAACAGGGCCGGGAACATCTGCTGGTCGGCGGTGACCTTGGCGGTCTGTGCCAGGGTGAACTGCCAGCCCAGCAGCGAGCCGACGCAGGCCATCACCGCCAGGCCCATGATCAGGTTGCCCACCAGAGGGTTGAACATCTTCGCGTAGACGAAGGCGAAGGGCGCACTGGAGTTGGCCAGCTCGGGGTTCGGCACTATGCCCATGATCACCGAGGTGGAGAGCACGTAGATCACCGCCGCGCCGAGGGTGCCCAGCAGGCAGGCCAGCGGCACGTTGCGCTTGGGGTTCTCCACGGCATCGGAGTTCTGCGCGGCGGACTCCATGCCGAGGAAGGCCCAGAGGGTGAGCGGAATGCTCTGGGTGATGGCGTCGCCGGTGCTGATCTGGTTGGGGTTCCAGGCCGCCGCGAAGACCTCGGCGTCGAACCAGAACCAGCCGATGACCGACAGGCCCGCCACCGGGATGATCACGCCCCAGACCGTGATCGAACCGATATGTCCGGTGATTTTCGGCCCGCCGAAATTGGCCAGGGTGGTCAGCCAGATCAGCCCCACGGCCCCAATGAACAGTGGCCCCGCGCCGCTGCCCAGCCAGGGGAAGAAGGGCGTCAGGTAGCCGACGGCGGAAATGGCGATGGCCACGTTGCCGATGGCCAGGGACAGGAAGTAGAGGTAGGAACAGAGGAAGAAGGCCGACTTGCCGTGGGCCTCTTCGGTGTAGGCCGACATCCCGCCTGAGCGCGTGCAGTAGATGCCGCACTGGGCGAAGCAGTAAGCGATGGCCATGGAGCCCACTGCGGTGATCACCCAGGACAGCAGGGAGATCGCGCCCAACTGCGCCATGCTGGAAGGCAGCATGATGATGCCCGAGCCCATCATGTTCACCGCTACCAGGGTGGTGAGCCCGGTCAGGCCCATTTTCTTCTCGGAAGCTGCCATGCGCGAGTCCTTGGAAGGAAAGTGTCCCCAGAAAGATAGGTGCCGTCCGGCGATGTTGCCGCCAACCCGGGAGTAGAATTCATCTTCCCGCCACATGCCGTGCCGAGCCGCCCATGCCATTGCGTCCCGAAGACCTCGACAGCATCACCGCCACCACCCTCGACGACTACAACCGCAACGCCGAGGGCTTCCGCGAAGGCACTCGTGACCATGACGTGAGCCAGAACATCGAGGCGCTGTTGCGGCACATCCGGGGTAGCGCGCCCTTCACCCTCCTCGATTTCGGCTGTGGGCCGGGCCGTGACCTGCGGGCCTTCACCCGGCTGGGTCACCAGGCCATCGGCCTGGACGGCGCACAAAGCTTCGTCGCCATGGCCCGCGCCGACTCCGGCTGCGAAGTCTGGCACCAGGACTTCCTCCACCTCGACCTGCCCGCGAAGCGCTTCGACGGCATTTTCGCCAACGCCAGCCTGTTCCACGTCCCGCGCCAGGAGCTGCCCCGCGTCCTGCGCCAGTTGCGCGCCGCCTTGAAGCCCGGCGGCGTGTTGTTCAGCTCCAACCCCCGTGGCCATAACAACGAGGGCTGGAGTGGCAGCCGCTACGGCGCCTGGCACGACTACGAAAACTGGAAGGCCGTGGTGGAGGACGCGGGCTTCGAAGCCCTGGAGCATTACTACCGCCCGGCCGGCCTGCCAAGGGCGCAGCAGCCCTGGCTGGCGAGCGTCTGGCGCCGGGTGGGCTGAGCGGCGGCCGGCGCCCGCGGCCTATTCATGCCAGGGTGCCGGCGCCCCGACCAGGCGCCCCATGGCGCCCTGGATGCCCAGTTCCCGCAGCGTGTCCAGCTCGCCCCGGGTTTCCACCATCTCGGCGATCAGCGGCAGGTCGATGCTGTTGGTGGCGCGGAACAGCGCCTCGATGAACAGGCGCTTGTCGCTTTCCTGGTCGATGGCGCGGATGTAGGTGGCATCGATCTTCAGGTAGGCCAGGCCCAGGTGGGCGAGGTTGCCGATCAGGCTGAAGCGCCCGCCGAAATGTTGCAGGCCCAGGTTGTAGCCGGTTTCACGAATGGCCTGGCAGATCTGCGCCAGTTGGCTGGCTGGCGGCAGGTGGCGTTCGTCCAGCTCCAGGGTGAGCAGCGCGGCCTGCTGCGGGTGGGATTTGAGCAGCGCCACCAGGCGCTCGCGGTTGGCTTCTTCCCCCAGGCTGGCGGCGGACAGGCTGAGGGCGATGGGAGCGGGGTGCTGCTCCAGGTGGGCGAGGCAATGTTCGAGCATGGCCAGGTCGAAGCGCGCGGCCCAGCCGAGGCGTTCGATCCAGGGCAGGAAGCGGCCGGCCGCCACGGCCTCGCCCTGGGGATCCTGCAGGCGCGCCAGCACCTTGTGGTGCAGGGTTTCGCTGATGTTCGAACACAGCCCCACGGGCTGGAAGTACAGGCGCAGCTTGCCCTGGCTCAGCGCATCGTCGATCCAGGCGCGCCAGTCGTGCTGGCTCTGGCCGGGTGCGGCGTCGTAGTCGTCCAGGCGTACCCAGGAGCGATCCAGGCCTTGCGTGGCCTGGGCAAGGGCCTGGTCGGCGCGGCCCAGGACCTTCTGCATTTCTTCCCCCGGGCGATAGGCGGCGATACCGAGGTAGGCCACCGGGCTGCGGTCGCTGGCGCCGGTGGCGTGCAGGTGTTCCAGCTGATCGACGAGGCTGTGGGCCAGTTGCTCGGCGTCATCGCTGCCGAGGCCGGGGGCGAGCAGGGCGAACTCGCCGCCACGGCTGCGCGAGGCCAGCCAGTCCGCCGCGCCGCGCTGGCGCAGCAGGTTGTCGAGGGTCTGGCCGATGTCGCGGATCAGGGCGTCGGTGTGCTGCCCGCCGAGGCGCTGGTTGAGCCCGGCCAGGTCATTGACCCGCAGCAGCATCAGGTAGCCGGCGGCGTTCTGCTCGTTGGGCACCAGCTGGTTGGCCAGGCGGATGTCGAACTGGCGGCGGTTGGCCAGGCCCGTGAGGCTGTCCTGGTAGGCCTCCTCGCGCAGGCGTTCGCTGCGGGCCGCTTCCTCGGCGAAGAGGTTGCGCAGCTTGTCCACCATCTGGTTCATGGCCAGCACCACGCGGCGCAGTTCCGGCGTGCGCGGCACCTTGGGCAGGGCGAGGAATTCGCGACGGCTGATGGCTTCGGCCTGCTGCACCATGTTGTCGAGCGGGCGCAGCTGGGTACGTAGCAGCCAGGCGCCGACCAGGGCGCTGAACACGCCGCAGAGCAGCAGCCAGGCCAGGCTGCCGAGGGCGCTGTCCCACAGCTTGGCGAGGGCGAACTGGGGGTGGCTCAGCACCTCCACCCGTGCCGCCTGCTGCCAGCCGCGCATGATCAGCGCATCGCCGCCCTGGGGCCGCAGGTTGACCAGGTGGGCGAACCAGTTCGGCACCTGCTCGCTGCTGGTGGTGGCGCTGCGCTCGGCGATCACGCCGCCATCGGGAATGCGCACGACGCGGATGCTGGCGAAATAGCCGCTGTCGAATATGGAGCTGACCATCAGCTCGATCATCGCCGGGTCGTCGACATGGGGTGTCATGGACAGGCCGAGGGCGGTGGCGGCGTCCTGGGCATGGGAACGCAACTGGCTGAGCAACTGCTCGCGGGAGCTTTCCACCCCGGCGAGGAAGCTGCCGGCGAAGGCCAGTGCGAGCAGCAGGCAGATGGCCAGGAACAGTTGCTTGAGTAAGGACATGGGCTAACCCTCTCCAATGGCGAAGCCTTCGGCTTTCATCTTTTTCAGCAGGTCCTGCCAGCGCGACAGTTTCTTGGTGTCCCCGGCGCGCTTGGCGCCGGTGTAGAGCCCCTCGGCGTTGAAGGCGTACACCGGCAGCAGGTCGCTGCGCTGCGAGGCGGGACTGATGTCGCCGACCAGGTTGTCCAGCACCAGGGGATCGGCGGTGGGCGTCTTGTAGTAGGTCAGCACCATGTGCGCCTGGTTCTGCCGCAGGGCCTTGACGTAGGTGATGCGCAGCTTCTCGGCGGGAACGCCGAGGCGGCGCAGGGTGAAGTACTTGGCGATGGCGTAGTCCTCGCAATCGCCGGCCCCCTGGACCAGGGCTTCGACCGGGGTGGCCCAGTAGTCGTTGTCGCGCCAGATGCGGGTGTCGTCGGAAAAGCGCAGTTCATGGTTGAAGAAGCGGTTCACCGCGCCGAGCTTTTCCGCCTCGGGCAGCTCGACGCTGGCCTGGATCAGATCGCTCCAGGCGAGGATGCGTGCCTTGGCCGGGCCCAGGTCGCCATAGTGCTTCTCGGCGTTGCGGATGATCAGGTCGAAGTCCCAGTTGGCCAGCACGCTGGCCAGGCACAGCAGCAGGCCGGCGAGCAGGCAGGCGCCTTGCCATGCCAGCCACGAGGGTTGTCGCAGTCCCATTGCCACCCGCCGTTGCCGCATCGGCCTTCTCTCCGCCCGGGATGGAGAGATTCTAGGCAGGCATTCGCGGGTCTGCCGGCTGGATGCCGGGTGTCACTGGCTGCGCAGGGTCTTCTGGCGAAGGATATAGATGCTGACCAGCACGGCGCTGGTGAGCATGAAGCCGCGTGCCCAGGGCAGGGGCACGAGGAAGCAGGAGAGGCTGATGCTGGCCCACATCAGCACCAGGGCGTAGACCTTGCCCTTGAGCGGGATGCCCTGGCCTTCCAGGTAGTCGCGGATCCAGGGGCCGAGCTTCGGGTGTTCCACCAGCCACAGGTAGAAACGCCGCGAGCTGCGGACGAAACAGGCCGCGGCGAGGAGCAGGAAGGGCGTGGTGGGCAAGACCGGCACGAAGATGCCGATCACGCCCAGGACGACGCTGAGCCAGCCAATCAGCAGCAGGATCATGCGCAGCGCCGGGTGGCGCTGCTGCTGGATATCGCTGTGCGCCATCCGCGCCGGCCTTAGTGGTGGCGGGGCTTGAGCAGTGCGGGCTTTTCTTCCGGGGCGTTGCAGAGGAGGAAGAGGGCGGTCAGCAGTTCGGGGATCTGCTCGACCATTTCATCCACCAGGTTGCGGTCCTTGGCGATATCGGCGAACTCGGGCTGTTCGTCGAACAGGCCGGAACCCACCATGATCGGCAGCAGCAGCTCGCTGACTTCCTCTTCGGCGTCCTCGAACCAGGTCTCCTCGCGCAGGAACACGCCTTCCATGAAGCCGATGCACCAGCCGCGCAGGTCGGAGTCATCCGGGTCGTCACCCAGGTCCAGGTCGCAGGGCAGCTCGGGGTCGTCATCGCTGGCCAGCTGGCGGGCAATGTGGGCCTTGAGGGCCAGCAGGGTGGCTTCGATCTCTTCGCGCTCGGCGTCGCTGCGGTAGTGCGGCGGCTCGGCGAACAGGGCGTCGATCCACTCGCGCTCCGGCACCTGGTTGGGGCAGATCGACAGGGCCGTCAGGTAGCCGTGGGCGGCCACATAGTCCAGAGCCTCCTCGTGCAGGTCATCGGCATCGAGGAAAGCTTGCAGGCGGGACAGTTGCTCAGCGAAGGACATCGTGGGACTACCTTGAGAAAGAATCGACGCTGAATTCTAGTCGAGTGCGAGGCCCGCGGCAAAAGCGGGGGCGATGGGCGTGGGCACCTTGCCGGTTCTGCTGACGTATAATGCGCGGCTTGTTCCGGAGACCCCCATGCTCGACCAGGCACAGCGCATCCTCAAAGACGTATTCGGCTACGACGCTTTCCGCGGCAACCAGGCCGCGATCATCGACCGTGTCGCTTCGGGCGGCGATGCCCTGGTGCTGATGCCCACCGGCGGCGGCAAGTCGCTCTGCTACCAGGTGCCGGCGCTGCTGCGCGACGGCCTGACGGTGGTGGTTTCGCCGCTGATCGCCCTGATGGAGGACCAGGTCGCCACCCTCGACGAACTGGGCGTGCCTGCGGTTGCGCTGAACTCCACGCTGTCGGCCGAGGCCCAGCGGGATATCGCCGAGCGCATCCGCCGCGGCGAGATCAAGCTGCTCTACCTCGCCCCCGAGCGCCTGGTGCAACCGCGCATGCTGGCCTTCCTGCAGCGCCTGCAGATCGGCCTGTTCGCCATCGACGAAGCCCACTGCGTGTCCCAGTGGGGCCATGATTTCCGCCCCGAGTACCTGCAACTGGGGCAGTTGGCCGAACTCTTCCCCAACGTGCCGCGCATGGCCCTGACCGCCACCGCCGACATGCGCACCCGCGAGGAGATGGTCCAGCGCCTGCACCTGCAGAACGCCGAGCGCTTCCTCTCCAGCTTCGACCGACCGAACATCTTTTACCGCATCGTCGCCAAGGACCAGCCGCGCAAGCAGTTGCTGGGCTTCCTCGCCGAGCGCCGCGGCGATGCCGGCATCGTCTACTGCATGTCGCGCAAGAAGGTGGAGGAGGTGGCGGCCTTCCTGTCCGAGCAGGGCTTCCCGGCACTGCCTTACCACGCGGGCCTGGCCAATGACCTGCGGGCCTATCACCAGAAGCGCTTCCTCAATGAGGAGGGGCTGATCATGGTGGCTACCATCGCCTTCGGCATGGGCATCGACAAACCGAACGTGCGCTTCGTGGCCCATCTCGACCTGCCCAAGTCCCTCGAGGCCTATTACCAGGAAACCGGCCGCGCCGGTCGTGACGGCCTGCCGGCGGATGCCTGGATGGTCTACGGGCTGCAGGATGTGTTGCTGCTCAAGCAGATGCTGAGCAATTCCGAAGGCGACGAACGACACAAGCGCATCGAGCAGCACAAGCTGGATGCCATGCTCTCCCTGTGTGAGGAAACCCGCTGCCGCCGCCAGGCGCTACTGACCTACTTCGACGAAGTGCTGGCCGACCCCTGCGGCCATTGCGACATCTGTACCGACGGCGTGCAGACCTGGGATGCCACCGAGCCGGCGCGCCAGGCGCTATCGGCCATCTACCGCAGCGGCCAGCGCTACGGGGTCGGCCACCTGGTGGACCTGCTGCTGGGGCGTGACAACGAGAAGGTGCGCTCCGCCGGCCACCAGCACCTGTCGGTGTTCGGCGTGGGCAAGGGTATGTCCGAGGGCGAGTGGCGCACCTTGTTCCGCCAGATGGTGGCGCGCGGACTGGCCGACGTCGACCTGGAAGGCTTTGGCGGCCTGCGCCTGACCGAGGCCTGCCGCTCGCTGCTGCGCGGCGAGGTACGCCTGGAGCTGCGCCGGGATCTCTCGGCCAAGGCGCCCAAGCCCGCGGCCAGTGCCGCCAGCCAACTGGTGCGGGGCGAGGAGCGCGCGCAGTGGGAGGCCTTGCGTGCATTGCGCCGCAAGCTGGCCGAGGAGCACAGCGTGCCGCCCTACGTCATCTTCCCCGACGCCACGCTGCTGGAGATGCTGCGCAGCCAGCCGCGCAGCCTCGCCGAGATGGCGCGCGTCAGCGGCGTTGGTGCGCGCAAGCTGGAGCGCTACGGCGAAGCGTTCCTCGAAGTGCTCAATGGCGCGGGTGAGGCGCCCCGCGCCGTTACCGACCTGCGCCATGAACTGGTCAGCCTGGCCCGCGCCGGCATGACCCCGGCGCAGATCGCCCGCCAGCTCGATTGCAGCGAGAAGAACGTCTACAGCCTGCTGGCCGAAACCATTGGTAACCAGCAGCTCAGCCTGGAACAGGCCCTGGACCTGCCGGAGGACCTGCTGAGCGAGATCCAGGACGCCTTCCTCGACGGCGAAGGCGAGCTGCCAGCCGTCGCGGAAGTGGCCGAGCTCTTCGCCGGCCGCGTGCCCGATGGCGTGCTGCATTGCGTGCGTGCCGCCCTGCAGGCGGAATTCGAGGCCTGATCGGGGCGCAAGCCTGTGTAGTGCCAAGGGTGGATCACGCTTCACCGATCCACCATCGGAGCCAGGTTTGGCCGCGTTGGTGGATATAAAAAGCGACATCCGCCCTACGAAGTCCGGAGCGCGGGGTAGTGGGGCGTGCATGGCGTCGGAATCATGACGGGGCAAAACGACGAACTTGTGACGCATCTCCCAACCAGCTAATGTGCGTCAGAGGCCTCCGATAGAAGAGGTAGAAGTGTCCTACAGCAACATTGCCTGGCTGAATGACGTTCGTCCCAACCCCTATGCTGACCAGCTCGCCCTGGGGTTTCGCCAATTACGTTTCGCGCCCTCCCTGGAGCGCGAATACCGCGATTATTTCCTCGAAGAGAATTTCGACCTCAAACGCATCGCGCTGAGCGTCGGCCTGGTGATCTGGCTGGCGTTCGCCGTGCTTGATTTCTACCTGGTCAGCAGCGAAACGCGCTGGTGGTTGCTGGCGGTTCGCCTGGGCGTGCTGGTCCTGCTGCTGGGCTGCGGCGTGCTGATGATCCAGCGGCGCCATCGCAACCTGCTGGCCCCCCTCAGCCTGACCTGTATCGGTGCCCTCGGCATCGGCGCCGGGGCGGTCGTGGCGATAGCCCATCGCAGCGCCCCGTCCTTTCCTTATGAAGGGCTGCTGCTGGTGTGCATGGCCGCCTATTTCCTGGTGGGACTGCGTCTGGTGGAGGCCCTGGGTGTTTCACTGGTGATACTGGTGGCTTATGTGGGCCTGGAGCTGTGGGCCGGGCTGCCCTGGGTGCGGCTGATCAACAACCTGCTGTTCCTGTTGTTCGGCAACCTGGCCGGCGCCGTGGGTTGCTACCTGCTGGAGTTCAAGTCTCGCGAGCAGTTCCTCGTCAGCCGCCTGATGCGGGTGCTGGCCGATCACGATAGCCTCACCGGGCTCTGCAACCGGCGCAGCTTCAACCGCCAGCTGGAACGCCTGTGGCGCCAGGCCCAGCGCGAGCAGCACGGCCTGGCGCTGCTGCTGTGCGACGTCGACCATTTCAAGGCCTACAACGACCGCTACGGCCACCAGGCCGGCGACCAGGTGCTGCAGCAGGTCGCCCGGGTGCTGGAGGACACCGCGCGGCGCCCGCTGGACATGGCGGTACGCCTGGGTGGCGAGGAATTCGCCGTGCTGCTCTATGGCATCAATGACGAGGAAGCGCGGTACTGTGCCGAGAAGCTGCGAGACGCCCTGGAGCGCCGGGCGATCCGCCACGAGGCATCGCCCACCGCACAGGTGTTGACCATGTCCATTGGCGTTGCCTGCGTGCGCCCGGGCCCGGGCATGCCGCTGGACAGGCTGTACGAGCTCTATGAGCAGGCGGATCGTGCCTTGTACGAAGGCAAGGCACTCGGTCGCAACCGCGTTGTGGCCTGACGTCTGACGAAAGCGGCCTTCGCTCGGCGACTTTTCCTGCAGAACTCAATTCGTCGCTCGCCTTGGCGCGGCCGGTGACTGTCCGGGGCCACCGCCGGTGCTAGCATCGCCGCTCCTCCTGCCATGAGCGATCCGCATGGACAAGCTGATCCGGGCCGACGGCCAGCCGCACTTCGGTATCTTTCCCGCCGCGCCGGGCCTCATCAATTACCGTGACTTCGACTTCCGCTCGCCCATGGGCCGCCGCCTCGGAGCCCTGGCCAAGTGGCGACGGTTCCACCAGTTCCAGTACTTCGGCCTGATCAGCGACGAGCTGATTGGCGGCTGCGCCCTGGCCAACCTGAGCCTGGTGGGCATCGGTTTCGTCTACCTCTACCACCCCGCCAGCGGGCGCATGGTCGAGCGCCAGTTCAAGCTGCCGCTCGGCCTGGGGATGCGCTTTTCCCAGTCGCCGGATGACGGCGTCTGCGAGCTGCGGCAGGGCCGCAATCTCCTGCGCCTGGAGAACAGCGCGCTTGCGGGCGAGAAGCGCCTGCTGGTGGAACTGGACGACGGCACCCGTATCGACGCCTGCTTCAGCGACCGGCAACCGGCCTTCCAGCCCATGTGCATCTGCACCCCGGCCGCGGTGAATGGCTGGGTCTATGCGCAGAAGGTGGCCGGTGTCACCTGCCGTGGCGAGGTGCAGAGCGCGCTGGGTCATTTCGACCTCGGGCGGATCGGCGCCTTTGCCCATCACGACTGGTCCGCCGGCTACATGCGCCCGGAGACCAACTGGAACTGGGCCTGCCTGTCCGGCCTCGCCGCTGGGCAACGTGTCGGGCTGAACCTGTCCTGCGGGGTGAACGAGACCAGTTTCACCGAGAACTGTTTCTGGTTGGATGGCCAGCTGTTCAAGGTCGATACCGTCAGGTTCACCTTCGATCGTGACCGGCCGTTGGACTCTTGGACCATCCGTTCCCATGATGAGCAGGTGGAGCTCCGCTTCGTGGGCGCGGGGCTGCATCAGGAGCGGCTGAACCTCGGCTTTATTGCAAGCAATTTCCGCCAGGTATTCGGCCGTTTCAACGGCACCCTGCGGCCGCCGGGGCGGCCAGCGCTGTCAATCGATGGAATCTGGGGGTTCGTCGAGGACCAGTATGTGAAGTGGTAGAGGAGGGGGCTTGCTCGTGGCTTGCGGCTATGATTAGCTGGCTAATAATTAGTATAAGAAGTCCGAGTCAATTCCGATGTCCTACCCCGATCAACACCGCTTCGCCATGCAACTCGCGCAGATGTCCCGTGCCTGGCGCGCCGAACTCGACCGCCGGCTGGCCGGCATGGGGCTGTCCCAGGCCCGCTGGCTGGTGCTGCTGCACCTGTCCCGTTTCGAGGATTTACCCACCCAGCGCGAGCTGGCCAAGAGCGTCGGCGTCGAGGGGCCAACCCTGGCGCGTCTGCTCGACAGCCTGGAGGCCCAGGGCCTGATCCAGCGCATGGCCGTCGCCGAGGATCGCCGGGCGAAGAAGATCGCCCTGTGCCCGCCGGCCCGTCCCTTGATCGAGAAGATCGAAGCCATCTCCAGCCAGCTGCGCCAGGAGCTTTTCGACGGTATCGACGACGAAGAACTGCGCCACTGCCAGCAGGTCCACGCCCGGATACTGACCAATCTGGACCGTCTCTGATGGCCGAGGATCTGGAAGCGCTCCAGCAGCGCTTCGGAGCCCGCTATCCGCAATGGCTGCTGGGGCTGCTGATGCTCGGCAGCATGGCGATGATCCTCGCGTCCACCAGCATCAACGTCGCGCTGCCGGCGATCATGGCCGATTTCTCGATCGGCCGTCCGCTGGCGCAGTGGCTTGCCACCGGTTTTCTCGCCGCCATGACCGCCGGCCTTCTGCTGGCCGCCTGGTGCCAGGCGCGGCTGGGGGCGCGGCGAACCGTACAGATCGGGCTGGGCCTGTTCGGCCTGGCTTCAGTCCTGGCCCTGGTGGCCACTTCGGCCTGGCAGCTGATCGCCCTGCGCATCCTCATGGGCGCCTGCGCGGGCATCATCCAGCCCCTGGCCATGGTGCTGATCTTCCGCGTCTATTCCGACGGCGGCCGCGGCATGGCCCTCGGTATCTACGGATTGGGGATCATGGTTGCACCCACCCTGGGGCCGACCGTGGGTGGCTACCTGATCGACCATTTCGGCTGGGGCGCGGTGTTCTGGCTGCCGTTGCCGCTCTGCCTGATGGCACTGGTCGGCGCCCAGTGGCTGATGCCCAGCGACCGCGATCGGCGAACGCCTGCCGTGGACCTGCCAGCGTTCGCCTTGCTGAGCGTCGCGCTCTTCACCCTGCTCGGTGCGCTGGCGGAGGCACAGCGTTTCGGCTGGCTGGCCCCGAGCGCCTGGTTGCCGGGGCTGATCGGACTGGGTTGCGCCCTGGCCTTCCTGCGTCGCAGCCGGTCCAGCGAGCGGCCCCTGTTGCCGCTGCAACTCTGGCGGCATGCGGCGTTTCGCAAGGCCAGCTGGGTGGCCCTGGTGCTTGGGCTGGGGCTCTACGGCTCCACCTACCTGATTCCACTGTTCCTGCAGACGGTAGAGGGTTACAGCGCTGGCGAGGCCGGCCTGCTGCTGCTGCCGACCGGCGTGGTGCTGGGGCTGTCCTCTTTCCTTGGCGGCTGGGCCAGTGATCGGCTGTCGGCAGCTTCCATGCTGGTGTTCGGCCTGTTGGTATTCGCCTTGTCATCCGCCGCCCTGGGGTTGGTGGGGGCGGGGGCGTCATTCCTGGCACTCTGCGCCTGGGCCTGCGTCGGCCGCCTGGGGCTCGGGTTGCTCCTGCCGGCGATGAGCACCGGTTCGCTGGACGTCCTCAGCCGTGACGAACTGGCCCTGGGGGCGGGCGCCATCACCTTCGTTCGTCAGTTGGGTGGCGCCTTCGGTGTCAACCTGCTGACCTTCTTCCTGGAGTGGCGTCATACTGCGGGCGGAGGCGATGCTGCGGCTGAGGCGATGGCGTTCGAACAGAGCTTCTGGCTGGTTGCGCTGCTCTTCCTGGTGGCGGTTGTACCTGCCCGGGGCGTGCGTCCTGCAAGGGTTTGAGCGTGCAAATCGCACGATGAAAAATTTGTCAAGACCCTAGCGAAATCTTTCCTATAGTGGAGTAAGCTACAGGCCTGGCTTGTGGCCAGCTGCCATTACGGTGGGTGAAGGAGCAGGGAGCCCGCCATCACGGATCTTCAGTGGGATGGATAAGGAGCATTATCCCGCTATCACTGTTGTTTTGAGGTCTGCGTTTCTCACGTCACCTCGAGAACGTCCAGGCAGGACGTCGAAGGTGCAACTCGTGGGTGCGAATGGCCGGGGAGGACATATGGCAAGGGTGCACAAGCTCCTTTTGACGCTTGCTTCAGGTTCTGCGCTCTATTCGGGCCTGGTGCCGGCGCTAGGGCTAGGCGAAATCTCCCTGCACTCTGCCCTTAACCAGCCACTGAATGCCGAGATCGAACTCCTTGAGGTCGGTGATCTCGACGACAGCGAAATCAAGGTCAGGCTGGCATCCGCCGAGGCCTTCGAGCATGCCGGCGTCGATCGCTTCATCTTCCTCAACGACCTGCGTTTCAGTCCGATGATCCGTGGCGCGGGCAGCCGCATTCGCGTGGTGTCCAGCCAACCGGTCCGCGAGCCCTACCTGAATTTCATCGTCGAAGTGGCGCGCCCCAACGGCAAGCTGCTGCGCGAGTACACCCTGTTGCTGGACCCGCCCGGTTCCGCCTATACCGCGAGTGCCGCGCCGGTCGTCCAGGCTGATGCCGTTCCCGTTCCTGTCGCCGCGCCGCGCCCGGCACAGGTGCAACCCGGCCCCGCACCGGCTGCCACCGAGGGCAGGCGCTACCAGGTTGCACAGGGAGATAACCTCTGGCTCATCGCCAAACGCCTCAGCGCCGCCAGCGGCATGACCCAGCGGCAGATGCTGGACGGCATCTATGCCCTGAATCCACAGGCCTTCCCCGGTGGCGATATCAATCGCCTGCACGTCGGCCAGTCGCTGTTATTGCCGGATGCGGCGGCGCAGGTGGCAACGCCGGTGGCTGCCGCCGCGACCGTCCAGCCGGCCGAAGCGCCGGCCCAGCCCGCCGCGCCGTCCGGACCGACGCTGGACGAGCTGACCCAGGCCCAGCAGCGCGTCGATTCCAGCATCGCCCAGGGCGAAGCCGAGCGCGCCGAGCTGCGCCAGCAAATCGCCGAACTCCAGGCCAAGCTGGACTCCATGCAGAATCAGTTGAGCGGCAGCGACCAGCAGATGGCCGA
The DNA here is from genome assembly GCF_049334135.1 of Metapseudomonas cellulosilytica. Lineage (NCBI taxonomy): Bacteria > Pseudomonadati > Pseudomonadota > Gammaproteobacteria > Pseudomonadales > Pseudomonadaceae > Metapseudomonas > Metapseudomonas cellulosilytica. The sequence goes on from NZ_JBHZGN010000007.1 coordinate 126,973, forward strand.
GCTGCAGACCCAGGTGCAGCAGATGGCCGCCGTGCCGGTCAGCGACGCTCCGCAGGCCCAGCCGGCCCCGGCCGCCGTGGCGATCCCGGCCGCCCAGGCTGTCGAGCAAGCGACCCTGGCTCCGGTGCACGAAGGCAATTCCGGCATCAGCCCCGTCTGGTGGGCGATCATGGTGTCCGGCCTGGTCCTGCTGTTCCTCCTGGACTGGGTGCTGCTGCGTCGTTCCCGCCGCGAGGCGCAGGAACAGGAGCTGCAAGAGGCCCAGACCACCGGCAAGGCCAAGGTGGCCTTCCAGCACCGCCATCAGGATCTGCAGCCTGTCGCCCCGACCAGCCCCGAACCGGCTCCGGTCGTCGTGCCGTTGCCGGTGGCTGCTGCATCCAGTTCCAAGGTCAACGCCGACGCCCTGGAAGGCGCCAACATCTACATCGCCTATGGCCGCTGGCGCGAAGCGCTGGGCGTGCTGCGCCCGGCCGTCGCCCACGAACCGCAACGCCTGGAACTGCGTTACCGGTTGCTGGAGGTGCTGGGTGAATTGCGCGATCCGGTGGCCTTCACGCTCGAGGAGGCTGCGCTGCGTGACCTGCAGGCTGACGAAGAGCGCCTGGCGGCCATACGTGCGCGCTACGCGGATGTCGGTTCGGCTGCCGTAACCCCCGTCGAGCCCGTTTTCGTGCTGGACGAAGCCACGCCTGGCCTGGCCGTGGCAAGCAACGAGCCCATGGACGGCGTGCAGATCGATTTCGATGGTTACCCCCTGGATGCGGACTGGGAACAGGTCAGCCCGTTCAGGACTGCCGAGCCCAAAGGCAAGGCTGCCGTGGTCCAGGCCTTCCCGACCGTGGAAGAGGACGTGGGCTTCCCCACCAATCTCCAGGAACTGCCGGAAGTCTTCGAGCTGACCCTGGACGCCGACACCCTGACCCCGTTCGGCGAACTGCCGGAATTGTCCCGTGCCGAGGGCCTGGACGAGTTCACCGTCGAGTTCGCCGACCCCCTGGTCAGCCTGGAGGAACTGGACAAGCTGGACGCGCGCCAGGAGAACCTCATCAAGCTCAACCTTGCGCTGGCCTACATCGAGCAGGGCAATATCGAGGCGGCCTGCAGCATCCTCAATGAGGTCATCATCGCAGGCGACGACCAGCAGAAACAGGAAGCACGGGACCTGCTGGCGAAGATTGCCTGAAGCCTGTCAGCCTGAACGAAGAAGCCCGGACCTGATCCGGGCTTTTTCATTTGAACTCGGGAAACCACGCCCTTCGGACGTAGCCATGAGTCACCGGCTCTGCCTATTACGACTCAAGTTGTCTGGCTGAAGCGGGGTAGGGTGCGCCGTGCGCACCAATGGTGGTTGAGCGAGGCGCAGGGGCTGATCCGGTAATCGGTGCGCGTGGCGCACCCTACGGTGGAGTCGGTAGCCCGGATGAAGTCCGGGTTTCGTACCTCTGGGATTCCCGATGGGCAGCCCTTCGGCCTGCTTGGCGAATGAATTCGCCCCTACAAGGTCCCTGAGGCCGCCCGCTTCGCCAGGCCCAGCATCCGCTTGGCCGCCAGCACCAGCCAGCAGGCGAGGATGAAGGGCGCGGTCATGGCTGGCAGGCCAATGGCCGCGAAGCCCGGCTGCAGCGTGACACCCAGCGCGATGCCCGCCAGCGCACACCAGGGGCGGCGGAAGTCCTTGCCCAGGGCCAGGGCGATCAGTGCCCCATTGAGGCTGAACAGCCCACCCAGCACCGCCTGCTCAGGCATGCCCTGGAGCAGCGCGAGGAGCAGGGCGAGGGTCGAACCCAGCAGCGCCCAGAGCGCAACCCGCCAGCCGGCGAGGAAGAGGGCGCCCAGCACCAGGGCCCCGGCCAGGGGCTGGTCGAGGAAGATGACCTGGCCGATGCCGCGCACGATCGCCAGCGGTGTGTCTACCCAGCCGGCTTGCAGGGTGGCGGCGGCGATGGACGAGGGCGCCAGCTCCAGCGGAGCGCCCAGGGCCAGTAGCAGCCAGCCGAGTCCGACGAAGGGCGAGGTGTAGGCCGGCAGCCAGTTGCGCTGCCGCACTGCTTTCAGCAGCGCATTGAGCAGCAGGCTGGACAGCCCGCTGGCACAGAAGATCAGCAGCGCCAGATAGAGCGAAGGTTCGAAACGGACGCTGAGCAGCAGGCCCAGCAGCACGCCGTTGTAGCCGTAGAGGCCGGCTTCGATGTCTTCGCGGGCGTAGCGCCGGCGCACGGCGGTGAGCCAGGCGGTGGCGCCGCCGAGCAATGCGCCGCCCAGCAGGCTCGGTGCGCCCACGGCGATGGCGAGCAGGATCAGCGCGCCGCAACCGGGATGGCGCTGGAGGAATATCTGGCTGAAGCCGTTCAACTGGGCGGAGGCCCAGTTGCGGACTTCGGGTCGTAGAGGCAGTCGATGCATGGCTGTTTGAAAAAAGAGGCGCCCCGGTAAAGGGGCGCCGACTAACTGGCAGTGGCCAGATGGGATGCTCAGGTCCGCCCGGCCTGGCCGGTGCGGGGAGCGCGGGTTCTCATCGGACCCCCGGCGCTCCGGGTAATTCACATCAAATCAGGGTTTCGATCCGCAGGCTGTTGGTACTGCCCGGCTGGCCGAAAGGCACGCCGGCGGTAATTACCACGGTATCGCCACGTTTCGCCATACCCTGGGCCTGGGCGATCTCCAGCGCAGTGCTGGTGACCTCCTCGACCTTGTGCAGGCGTTCATTGACGACCGAATAGATGCCCCAGGCCACAGTCAGACGACGCGCGGTGTTGAGATTCGGCGTGAGGCTGAGGATCGGCGCCTTGGGCCGCTCGCGGGAAGCGCGCAGGCTGGAGCTGCCGGACTCGGTGTAGTTCACCAGGGCGACCACCGGCAGGATGCTGCTGATGCGGCGGATGGCGCAGCTGATGGCGTCGGAGGCGGTGGCTTCGGCCTGTGGACGGCTGACGTCGAGCTGGCTCTGGAAGTCCGGGCCGTTCTCCACCTGGCGGATGATCTTGCTCATCATCTGCACGGTTTCCAGCGGGTAGTCGCCGGACGCGGTTTCGGCGGAGAGCATCACCGCATCGGTGCCTTCGGCCACGGCGTTGGCGACGTCGGTCACCTCGGCGCGGGTCGGGGCCGGGGAGAAGCGCATGGACTCCAGCATCTGGGTGGCTACCACCACCGGCCGGCCGAGCTGGCGACAGGTGCGGATGATGTCTTTCTGGATGCGCGGCACGTTCTCGGCCGGCACCTCGACGCCCAGGTCGCCGCGAGCCACCATGATGGCGTCGCACAGGCGGGCGATCTCTTCCAGGTGCACGACAGCGGACGGCTTCTCGATCTTGGCCATGAGGAAGGCGCGGCCCTTGATCAGCTCGCGGGCTTCGACGATGTCTTCGGGGCGCTGCACGAAGGACAGGGCCACCCAGTCCACGCCCAGGTCCAGGCCGAAGTCCAGGTCACGGCGGTCCTTGGCGGTCAGCGGGGAGAGCTGCAGCACCGCTTCCGGCACGTTGACGCCCTTGCGGTCGGACAGCTCGCCACCGGCGATGACCTTGGTCTCCACCGCGTCGGCATGCTTGGCGGTCACCTGCAGGCGCAGGCGGCCGTCGTCCAGCAGCAGGTTCATGCCCGGTTCCAGGGCTTCGATGATTTCGGGATGGGGCAGGTTGACCCGCTTGGCGTCGCCCGGGGTGGCGTCCAGGTCCAGACGGAAGGCCTGGCCGCGTTCGAGGTTGACCTTGCCATCGGCGAAGCGGCCTACGCGCAGTTTCGGGCCCTGCAGGTCCATGAGGATGCCGATGGGGTAGTTCAGCTGGCGTTCTACCTCACGCACCCACTGATAGCGCTGGGCGTGGTCGGCGTGCTCGCCGTGGCTGAAGTTCAGGCGGAAAAGGTTGACGCCGGCCTCCACCAGTTGGCGGATGTCGTCGATGCCTTTGATCGCCGGACCGAGGGTGGCGAGGATTTTTACTTTCTTGTCAGGCGTCATTTTTCAGGGCTCTCGAGGATCAGGATGGCGCGGAAGTCGTTCACGTTGGTGCGGGTCGGCTCGGTGACGATGAGATCACCGAGGGCGGCGAAGTACCCGTATCCGTTGTTGTTGTCCAGCTCATCGCTGGAAGAAAGCCCCTGCTTCGCGGCGCGGGAGTAGCTGCAGGGGGTCATGAAGGCGCCGGCGTTGTCTTCCGAACCGTCGATGCCGTCGGTATCCCCGGCCAGGGCGTAGACGCCCGGCAGGCCCTTGAGGGTGTTGGTCAGGCTCAGCAGGAACTCGGCGTTGCGCCCGCCGCGGCCGTTGCCGCGCACGGTCACGGTGGTCTCGCCGCCGGAGAGAATCACGCAGGGCGGCTTGATCGGCTGGCCGTGCAGCACCACCTGGCGGGCGATGCCGGCATGGACCTTGGCCACTTCGCGGGACTCGCCTTCCAGGTCGCCGAGGATCAGCGGGGTGAGGCCGGCGGCGCGCACTTTCTCGGCGGCGGCGTCGAGGGACTGCTGGGGTGTGGCGATCAGCTGGAAGTGGCTACGCGACAGGCACGGGTCGCCCGGCTTGACGGTTTCCGAGCGCGGGTCCTGCAGCCAGGCGCGGACGTGGGCCGGTACCTCGATCTCGTAGCGGGCGAGGATGGCCAGGGCCTCGGCGGAGGTGGTCGGGTCGGCCACGGTCGGGCCGGAGGCGATGACGGTGGCCTCGTCGCCAGGCACGTCGGAAATGGCGTAGGTGTAAACGGTGGCCGGCCAGCAGGCCTTGGCCAGGCGGCCGCCCTTGATCGCCGAGAGGTGCTTGCGCACGCAGTTCATCTCGGAGATGGAGGCGCCGGACTTCAGCAGGGCCTTGTTGATCGCCTGCTTGTCCTTGAGGGTCAGGCCTTCGGCGGGCAGGGCCAGCAGAGAGGAGCCGCCGCCGGAGAGCAGGAAGATCACCCGGTCGGATTCGGACAGCCCGCTGACCAGCTTGAGCACGCGCTGGGCGGTTTCCAGGCCGGCGGCATCGGGCACCGGGTGCGCGGCTTCCACCACTTCGATCTTCTTGCAGTCGGCGCCGTGGCCGTAGCGGGTCACCACCAGTCCGGAGATCTCGCCCTGCCATTCGCGTTCGATCACTTCGGCCATGGCGGCGGCGGCCTTGCCGGCGCCGATGACGATGACGCGGCCGGAGCGGTCGGCAGGCAGGTGGTCGGCCAGGACCTGGCGCGGGTGGGCGGCGGCGATGGCGGTGGCGAACAGGTCGCCCAGGAAGGCTTTGGGATCGAGGGACATGGCTGGCTCCAGGTGGCCGGATGCTTCTTGCAGGACGGCGTGCCGGCGAGCGGCGTCGCCGGGCGTATGTGGCCGATTTCAGTCCCGAACCGCCGCGCACGGCGGCTCGGGACTGGAATCGACCTTCCTGGACCTTGGCGCCGTGTCACCGCGGACCAGGAGGGTCGAAAGGGGCCCACCGGCAAGGTCGGGCTTTGGTAGGTTGGTGCCGAGCCTGCGAGGCCCAACGATCGGAGCTGCCGGCTCAATGTTGGGCTTCGCTTCGCTCTGCACCGACCTACGGGGTATTCCAGCTCAACCTTGCAGTGGGTAACGCATCACTCCTCGCGAATCGAGAAGTTGGCCATGTGCTCCAGGCCCTTGATCAGGGCGGAGTGGTCCCAGTTGCTGCCGCCGATGGCCGCGCAGGTGCTGAACACTTGCTGGGCATTGGCGGTGTTCGGCAGGTTCAGGCCCAGTTCGCGGGCGCCGGACAGTGCCAGGTTCAGGTCCTTCTGGTGCAGGCTGATGCGGAAGCCCGGATCGAAGGTGCCCTTGATCATACGCTCGCCGTGGACTTCGAGGATCTTCGAGCCGGCGAAACCACCCATCAGCGCCTCGCGCACCTTGGCCGGGTCGGCGCCGTTCTTGGCGGCGAACAGCAGGGCTTCGGCGACGGCCTGGATGTTCAGGGCGACGATGATCTGGTTGGCCACCTTGGCGGTCTGGCCGTCGCCGTTGGCCCCGACGCGGGTGATGTTCTTGCCCATGGCCTGGAACAGCGGCAGGGCGCGTTCGAAGGCATTCGGGCAGCCACCGACCATGATGCTCAGGGTCGCGGCCTTGGCACCCACTTCACCGCCGGATACCGGGGCGTCCAGGTAGGCGGCGCCGGTGGCCTTGATCTTCTCGGCGAAGGTCTTGGTGGCGGACGGGGAGATGGAACTCATGTCGATCACCACCTTGCCGGCGCCAACGCCTTCGGCCACGCCGTCCTTGCGGAACAGGACGTCTTCGACCTGGGGGGTGTCTGGAACCATGATGATGATGAACTCGGCTTCCTGGGCCACTTCCTTCGGGTTGGCCAGGCCGACGCCGTTGTCGCCCAGCAGGTCAGCCGGAGCCTTGTCGAAGTGTTCGGAGAAGAACAGGGTGTGGCCGGCTTTCTGCAGGTTCTGAGCCATGGGCTTGCCCATGATGCCGGTGCCGATGAATCCGATCTTGGCCATGTTGAATACCTCGTTCTTAGATGGCGTTATGGGTTTTCAGCCAGCCCAGGCCGGCGACGGTGGTGGTGGCCGGCTTGTATTCACAGCCGATCCAGCCCTGGTAGCCGATGCGGTCCAGATGCTGGAAGAGGAAGCGGTAATTGATCTCGCCAGTGCCCGGCTCGTTGCGGCCCGGGTTGTCGGCGAGCTGCACATGGTTGATCGCGGCGAGGTTGGACTCGACGGTGCGCGCCAGGTCTCCTTCCATGATCTGCATGTGGTAGATGTCGTACTGCAGGAACAGGTTGGCGCTGCCGACCTTCTCGCGGATGGCCAGGGCCTGCTGGGTGTTGTTCAGGTAGAAGCCGGGGATGTCGCGGGTGTTGATGGCTTCCATCACCAGCTTGATGCCGGCGGCCTCGAGCTTCTCGGCGGCGAACTTGAGGTTCTCGACGAAGGTCTGCTCGATGGTTGCGCAGTCGTAGCCTTGCGGGCGGATGCCGGCCAGGCAGTTGATCTGGGTATTGCCCAGCACCTTGGCGTAGGCGATGGCCTTGTCGACGCCGGCGCGGAACTCTTCCACGCGATCGGGGTGGCAGGCGATGCCACGTTCACCCTTGCCCCAGTCGCCGGCGGGCAGGTTGAACAGCACCTGTGTAAGCGCATTGGCGTCCAGGCGGGCGCGGATTTCCTCGACCGGGAAATCATAGGGAAACAGGTATTCGACACCACTGAAACCGGCTTCGGCGGCAGCGGCGAAACGGTCCAGGAAGTCCACTTCGGTGAACAGCATGGACAGGTTGGCGGCAAAACGGGGCATGAATGTCTCCTTCTGGTTCCCTTCTCCCGCGAGCGGGAGAGGGGAGGTGAAAGCCCCTCTCCCACCACGAACGGGAGAGGGGAAGACGGCAATCAATCCAGCAGCGAGATGGCGGTCGGGGCGTCGGCGCCGGTCAGGGCCAGTTCCTCGAACTCGTTGATCGCGTTGATCTCGGTACCCATGGAGATGTTGGTGACACGCTCCAGGATGACCTCGACCACGACCGGTACGCGGAACTCTTCCATCAGCTGCTTGGCCTTGGCGAAAGCGGCTTGCAGGTCGTTGGCGTCGTGCACGCGGATCGCCTTGCAGCCCAGGCCCTCGACCACCGCGACGTGATCCACGCCGTAGCCGTTGAGTTCCGGTGCGTTGACGTTCTCGAAGGACAGCTGCACGCAGTAGTCGATCTCGAAGCCACGCTGTGCCTGGCGGATCAGGCCCAGGTAGGAGTTGTTCACCAGCACGTGGATGTAGGGCAGGTTGAACTGCGCACCTACGGCCAGCTCTTCGATCATGAACTGGAAGTCATAGTCGCCGGACAGGGCCACGACCGGACGGGTCGGGTCGGCCTTGACCACGCCCAGGGCTGCCGGAACGGTCCAGCCCAGCGGGCCCGCCTGGCCACAGTTGATCCAGTGGCGCGGCTTGTACACGTGCAGGAACTGGGCGCCGGCGATCTGCGACAGACCGATGGTGCTGACGTAGCAGGTGTCCTTGCCGAAGAACTCGTTCATCTCTTCGTACACGCGCTGCGGCTTGACCGGCACGTTGTCGAAGTGGGTCTTGCGCTGCAGGGTGCGCTTGCGCTCGCGGCAGGACTCGACCCAGGCGCTGCGGTCCTTCAGCTTGCCGGCGGCCTTCCACTCGCGGGCGACTTCGAGGAAGGCGTCCAGTGCGGAACCGGCGTCGGAGACGATGCCGAGGTCCGGGGTGAACACGCGGCCGATCTGGGTCGGTTCGATGTCCACGTGGATGAAGCGGCGACCCTTGGTGTAGACGTCGACGGAACCGGTGTGGCGGTTGGCCCAGCGGTTGCCGATGCCGAACACCAGGTCGGATTCCAGCATGGTGGCGTTGCCGTAGCGGTGCGAGGTCTGCAGACCGCACATGCCGGCCATCAGCGGGTGGTCATCGGGGATGGTGCCCCAGCCCATCAGGGTCGGGATGACCGGTACGCCGGTGATTTCAGCGAACTCGACCAGCTTGGCGGAGGCGTCGGCGTTGATGATGCCGCCACCGGCGACCAGCAGCGGGCGCTCGGCGTCGTTCAGCATGGCCAGGGCCTTCTCGGCCTGGATGCGGCTGGCGGACGGCTTCTGTACCGGCAGCGGCTGGTAGGCGTCGATGTCGAATTCGATCTCGGCCATCTGCACGTCGAACGGCAGGTCGATCAGCACCGGGCCGGGGCGGCCACTGCGCATCTCAAAGAAGGCCTTCTGGAAGGCGTAGGGCACCTGGCCCGGCTCCAGAACGGTGGTCGCCCACTTGGTCACCGGCTTGACGATGCTGGTGATGTCGACGGCCTGGAAGTCTTCCTTGTGCAGGCGTGCACGAGGAGCCTGGCCGGTGATGCAGAGGATCGGGATGGAGTCGGCGGATGCCGAGTACAGGCCGGTGACCATGTCGGTGCCGGCGGGGCCGGAGGTGCCGATGCAGACGCCGATGTTGCCCGGGTTGGTACGGGTATAGCCCTCGGCCATGTGCGAGGCGCCTTCGACGTGACGGGCCAGTACATGGTCAACGCCGCCGATCTTGTTCAGGGCCGCGTACAGCGGGTTGATGGCAGCGCCGGGGATGCCGAACGCGGTGTCGATGCCTTCGCGGCGCATCACCAGGACGGCAGCCTCGATTGCTCTCATTTTGGCCATGTTTTGTGCCTCTTTCTTGTGAAGATTGTATACAAGCGTCGTGGCTGGATTCTATGCAGCAGCTGACTGATGGGTCAAGGCCATTCGTGAGGTCAAAGGTCGCAGGGTGGCGACTCTTTTGAAACGCCCGTTTCATGGGGGTCTCAACGTATGGTCAGAACGCTGACGAGCACACTGTATACAAAAAATAGTGTGATTGTATCTATGTGTTGATTTTTTTGTGTTCGGTGGGATAGTGGTCTACAGCTTTCGGATGCGTCGCAGGACGGGCTGGAAAATGCCCGCATGGCCGTAGGGCTTTCTGTAGCCCAGGCCCGGACGACGCCGCACATGGTTCAACCACTCACGAGGAACGCTTGAAAATGACCACCCTGACCCTGGAAACCGCTGTGAGCATTTCCAACCACGCCCTGGCCACTGGCCGGGAGCTGCGCACGGCGCCGCTGACCATCGCCGTGCTGGATGCCGGCGGGCACCTGATCACCCTGCAGCGCGAGGATGGCGCCAGCATGCTTCGTCCGCAGATCGCCATCGGCAAGGCCTGGGGCGCCGTGGCCCTGGGCAAGGGTTCGCGCCTGATCGCCGCCGACGCCCAGCAGCGCCCGGCCTTCATCGGTGCGGTGAACAACCTGGCCGATGGCAACCTGGTGCCGGCACCGGGTGGTGTGCTGATCCGCGATGGTCAGGGGCAGGTGATCGGTGCCATCGGCATCAGTGGCGACACCTCGGACATCGACGAGCAGTGCGCGGTGAGCGCGGTGGAAGCGGCCGGCCTGAAGGCGGACGCCGGCGCGGCCTGATGCTTGATGGGGGCCGCTGCGCGGCCCTCAGCGAATGAATTCGCCCCCGCAGGGAGTGGGGCGAATCTCATTTGTGGGGGGCGAAACGTATTTTGTAGGGGCGAATTCATTCGCCAAGCAGTCCGAAGGGCTGCCCAATCCGGTTGTTGGTGTGGAGAGAAGGACGGCTGGGGCTGCTGCGCAGCCCCTGGCGAATGAATTCGCCCCTACAGGGAGACGCCTCAGGCGCTCTTCGCCCGAGCCTTCTCCTCAACCTCGCAACCCTTGATCACCAGGCGGATGATGGTTTCCGCCGCGGCGTCGTAATCGGCATCGCTGAGCGCGGATTTGCCGGTGACGGTGGAAATCTGCCAGTCGAAGTCGGCGTAGGTCTGGGTCGCGGCCCAGATGCTGAACAGCAGGTGGTGGGGGTCGACCTTGGCCATCAGGCCCTGGTCGATCCAGCTCTGGATGCACTCGATGTTGTGCTTGGCCTGCAGGTTCAACTGCTCGGTCTGCTCGCTGGAAAGGTGCGGAGCGCCATGCATGATCTCGCTGGCGAACACCTTGGAGGCGTAGGGCAGATCGCGGGAGATGCGGATCTTCGAGCGGATGTAGGCGGTCAGCACCTCAAAGGGATGGCCGGCCTTGTTGAAGGGCGCGGAGGCCTGCAGGAGCGGCTCGACGATACTCTCCAACACCTCGCGGTAGAGGTTCTCTTTCGACTTGAAGTAGTAGTAGACGTTGGGCTTGGGCAGGCCGGCCTTGGCCGCGATGTCGCTCGTCTTGGTGGCGGCGAACCCTTTGTCGGCGAATTCCTCGCTGGCCGCGCGCAGGATCAGGTCTCTGTTGCGCTCGCGAATGCTGCTCACATCGGCTCCTTGTTTGGCTCACCGAAGCGCCAGGAAGGCCGGCCGGCGAGAGGTCGGGCATGTTAGCACCGGGTTTGCGGGACCCTCAAGCGAGCCCCCTGGATGAATTTCCTGTATACAAAGTTTTTCGATTCTGTTTCCATTCGGCATCCGTCCATGTCACCGGAGCCCTGTCCGGTGCGTGTTGCGGCAGACTTCACCCATGCAAGACAACCACTTGCTCGACCCCTTCGGGCGTCGAATTTCCTATCTGCGCCTCTCGGTCACCGACCGGTGCGACTTCCGTTGCACCTATTGCATGAGCGAGGACATGGTCTTCGCTCCCCGGGCGCAGATCCTCAGCCTCGAGGAGCTGTATGCCGTCGCCGATGCGTTCATCGGCCTGGGTGTCAGGCGCATCCGCATCACCGGCGGCGAGCCGCTGGTGCGCAAGGGCCTGACCTCGTTGCTTTCCCGCCTCGGTGCCCGCAGCGAACTCGAGGACCTGGCCATCACCAGCAACGGTTCCCAGCTCGGGCACATGGCGGCCGGGTTGCGCGCGGCTGGCGTGACCCGCCTGAACATCAGCCTCGACTCCCTGCGGCGCGAGCGTTTCGCCGCTTTCACCCGCCGCGACCGCCTCGACCAGGTGCTGGCCGGAATCGAGGCCGCACGGGCGGCGGGGTTCCGCCGCATCAAGCTGAACACCGTGGTGCAGAAGGGACGCAACGACGACGAGGTCGAGGACCTGGTGGCCTTCGCGGTGGAGCGCGGGCTGGACATCAGTTTCATCGAGGAAATGCCGCTCGGCAGCATCTCCAGCCATGAGCGCAAGGTCACCCTCTGCACCTCGGAAGAGGTGCGCGAGCGGCTGGAACAGCGCTTCCGGTTGCTGCCCAGCAGCTACCGCACCGGCGGGCCCTCGCGCTACTACCAGGTGGTCGGCAGCGATAGCCAGGTCGGCTTCATCTCACCCCACAGCCGCAACTTCTGTGGCGACTGCAACCGCGTGCGGGTCACCGCCGAAGGCAAGCTGGTGCTTTGCCTCGGCCACGAGGGCGCGCTGGACCTCAAGGCGCTGATCCGCCGCCATCCCGGTGATGACGAGCGGCTCCGCGCGGCGCTGATCGATGCCCTCAGGCTCAAGCCCGAACGGCACCACTTTGAAGCTGATTCGCAGGTTCAAGTAGTCCGCTTCATGAGCATGACCGGCGGCTGATCGAGGCCCCTGGGTTAGCCCTGGCTGCGTTGCTTCATCTCGCCGTAGGAAACCTACTGTCTTCGATGAAGCGCCTTGCCATGGCGTCCCCAGGAACCTCGATCCCTTTCTGACCAGTTTTCGTAGGGTGCGCCGTGCGCACCGAAATTTTCCTGCCCGCAATCCGGTGCGCATGGCGCACCCAACAAGGAGCCCCGAATGGCCAAGACACTCTTGATCAAGAACGCCGACCTGCTGGTGACCATGGACGGCCAGCGCCGGGAAATCCGGCAGGGCGGGATGTTCATCGAAGACAATCGCATCAAACAGGTCGGCCCGAGCGCCGAGCTGCCGCAGACCGCCGACGAGGTGCTGGATATGACCGGCAAGATCGTCATTCCCGGCCTGATCAACACTCACCACCACATGTACCAGAGCCTTACCCGCGTGGTGCCGGCGGCCCAGGATGGCGAGCTGTTCAACTGGCTGACCAACCTCTACCCGATCTGGGCGCGGCTGACCCCGGAGATGATCCAGGTCTCCACCCAGACCGCCATGGCCGAGCTGATCCTGTCCGGCTGCACCACGTCCAGCGACCACCTCTACATCTACCCCAACGGCTGCAAGCTGGACGACAGCATCCATGCCGCCAAGGAGATCGGCATGCGCTTCCACGCCGCGCGCGGCAGCATGAGCGTCGGCCGCAGCCAGGGCGGCCTGCCGCCGGACTCGGTGGTGGAAAAGGAAGCGGACATCCTCAAGGAATCCCAGCGCCTGATCGAGGACTACCACGATGCCGCCCACGGTTCGATGCTGCGCGTGGTGGTGGCGCCGTGCTCGCCCTTCTCGGTGAGTCGCGACCTGATGCGCGAGGCCGCGGTGCTGGCGCGCCAGTACGGCGTGTCGCTGCACACCCACCTCGCCGAAAACGTCAACGACATCGCCTACAGCCGCGAGAAGTTCGGCATGACCCCGGCCGAGTACGCCGAGGACCTGGGCTGGGTCGGCCATGATGTCTGGCACGCCCACTGCGTGCAGCTGGACGAGCACGGTATCGAGCTGTTCGCCCGCACCGGCACCGGGGTCGCCCATTGCCCCTGCTCGAACATGCGCCTGGCCTCGGGCATCGCCCCGGTACGGCGCATGCGCGATGCCGGCGTGCCGGTGGGGCTGGGGGTGGACGGTTCTGCTTCCAACGATGGCGCCAGCATGATCGGCGAAGTACGCCAGGCGCTGCTGTTGCAGCGGGTCGGCTTCGGCCCCGATGCCATGACCGCCCGCGAGGCCCTGGAAATCGCCACCCTGGGCGGCGCCAAGGTGCTCAACCGCGATGATGTCGGCGCCCTGGCGCCGGGTATGGCGGCGGACTTCGTCGCCTTCGACCTCAACCACATCGCCTATGCCGGCGCCTTGCACGACCCGCTGGCGGCGCTGGTGTTCTGCACCCCGACCCATGTCTCCACCAGCGTGATCAACGGCAAGGTGGTGGTGCGTGACGGCCAGATCGTCACCGTCGACCTGCCGCTGGTGCTGGAGCGCCACAACCGTCTGGCGCGGCAACTGGTGTCGGGCGAGTAACACCTGCAGGAGTCAGCTTGCTCGCGAAAAACTGGCGCATGCCCGTACGTGAGCAAGCTCGTTCCTGCCTGTCAGTACCCCAAGAAAACAAGGAGAAGGTAATGAAGCCTCAGGTTTTCGGCTGGCTGGCTGCCGGCCTGTTGTCCGCGAATGGCGCCCTGGCGCAGACCTATGTGATCGGAGTGGAGAGGCAGTCCTTCCAGCCCCACTACTGGGTCAACGATCAGGGCCAATACCAGGGCTTCGCCCGCGACCTGCTGGACCTGTTCGCCCGCGAGGCCGGGCTGGATATCCAGTACCAGCCATTGCCGGTCAACCAGCTCACCCGACACCTGCTCAATGGCAGTGTCGATTTCAAGTATCCGGACCATCCGAACTGGGCGCCCGACCTGAAGGTCGGCAAGGCCATCACCTACAGCGCCCCGGTGGTGGAGTACGTGGATGGCGTGCTGGTGGCGCCCAAGCGGCAGGGCAGCGGTGTCGACCAGCTCGGTCGCCTGGCGGTGGTGGATGGCTGGACGCCCTGGGCCTACCAGGCGCGCATCGAGGCCGGCCAGACCCGGCTGGTGCACAGCGCCGACCTGGGCGAGATGATCAAGCAGGCGATGAAGCAGCAGGCCGATGGCGCGTACTACAACGTGGTGGTCGCCACCTACTACCTCGACAACATCCGGGCCCGTCCCGGCGCCCTGGTGTTCGACCCGAAGCTGCCCCACACCCGCGGCACCTTCAACCTTTCAAGCCTCAGGTATCCGGAGCTGGTGGCGCGCTTCGACCGCTTCCTCGCCGAGCACCGGCAGGAGGTGGACGCCCTCAAGGCCCGCTATCAGGTGGAAGCCAACCTGGACTCCGAGTACCTCGGCATGGAGCAGTGGAAGGTGGATTTCCTCAAGCGGCAGAAGGAGAAGGCCAATCCCTGAGCAGGCCGTCCCAGAGCCGTCCGGAAGCTTTATCCGGTCAAACGGCTGGGGATTTTGTACACAATCCTGAAAGAAACTGTTGTTTGTGATGTTCACAACGTGTATATAGTTCGAAAAATCCTGACCGCCAGATCAGCTTTTTCAGAAGCAACTGCATGGGGTGTCCATCTCCACCCTGTAAGCCCACGACCGAAAACAACAATAGGCAGGCTTTACCCATGAGTTCGTTCGACATTTCCGGGGCTCGCCCCGAACGCCATCGCCTGGATGACGCCCTTGCGTCCTGGCGCTACTGCGCGGGCTGCGCCCGACAGCGACCCGGCATGGCCACCTTTGCTCCGCAGGCATCGGCAAACGCTGCTACCGGCGCCATTGAATTCGATTTCCCGACTTCCATCATCGAGGTTCTGTCGAACCTCCTGGACGCAGCCGAACAGCGCAATGCTGAAGACAGCCCGTCCGGCGCCGCCCGCCACTCTCGCCTCGGCCTGACCGGCTGACGCGCGGCGCGCGCAACCCCCTCCAAAGCCGACTCCATCAGCAGCCTGCCTCGACCCCGAGGCGGGCTCCGGGTGGGCGCGGGACGGAAAAACCTGAAACCCACTACAACAAGGGAACAACCATGAATGCCAAGTATCTGCCGCACTGCCTCGCCCTCACGACCGGAATGCTCGCGGGCGGCCAGGCCATTGCCGGTGACCTGCTGTTCTGGCAGAACAACAGCCTGACCTACCTCTACGGCCAGAACTACAAGATCAACCCGGAGATCCAGCAGACCGTGACCTTCGAGCACGCGGACGGTTGGAAGTACGGCGATAACTTCTTCTTCCTGGACAAGATCTTCTACAACGGCGACAAGGACCCCCTGGTCGGCGACAACACCTATTACGGCGAATTCCAGCCGCGCCTGTCCTTCGGCAAGATCTTCGACCAGAAGATCCAGTTCGGACCGGTGACCGACGTACTGCTGGCCATGACCTACGAGTTCGGCGAAGGCGATGTCGAGTCCTACCTGATCGGCCCGGGCTTCGACCTGGCCATCCCCGGCTTCGACTACTTCCAGGTCAACTTCTACAACCGCCAGACCGATGGCAGCCGCCCGGGCGACGACGTCTGGCAGATCACCCCGGTGTGGAGCTACACCATCCCGGTGGGCAATTCCGACATTCTGATCGACGGCTTCATGGACTGGGTGGTGGACAACGACGAGAACGACCGCGGCACCTACCACGCCAACCTGCACTTCAACCCGCAGGTGAAGTACGACCTGGGCAAGGCCATGGGCTGGGGCGAGAAGCAGCTCTACGTCGGCTTCGAGTACGACTACTGGAAGGACAAGTACGGCATCGACAGCGAGAGCTTCCTCGGCGACGAGATCCTCGACGGCACCGACCAGAACACCGCCAGCCTGCTGGTCAAGGCACACTTCTGATCCGACGGGAAAAAGACCGGGGGAAGACACTCCATGTCTTCCCTGCGGTTGGAAGGGGAGGTGGAACATGTCTGTTCCTGTAGGGGCGAATTCATTCGCCAAGGGCCGCGCAGCGCCCCCCAGCCAGGCAGTGTGCCGTGGGCCGGGGGCAGGCCGTTGGCCTGCTTGGCGAATGAATTCGCCCCTACAGATGAGGTCATGCGATCACGAGCAGGCCCGTCTTGCGGCGGGCCAAGGCTCAGAAGCTGATTTCCATGTTCACCGTCGGCGTCGAGGTGCGGCTGCCGCGGCCGCCGTCCACGCCGAACTTGTTGTGCCAGTACTCGTAGCCCACGCCCAGCCAGAGGTTCGGCTTGCGCTTGGCGCCGGGGAAGGTGGCCACCATCAGCGAGGTGCGCATCAGGGTTTCCGGTGCGGTGTCCTTGTCGAAATAGTCTTCACCCTTCTCGCCGACATAGTTGACGAAGCCCTGGAACTTGGCGTCGTGGTCGCCCAGCTGGAAGGGCTTGAGCCAGGTCAGGTTGACCATGTAGGTGGTGTCGAAGGTGTGGTCCGGGTGCTTGGCCCCGGGAATGCCCGAGTGGTTCTTCTCGCGGTAGTAGAACAGGCTCAGGTCGAGGACGCCGGCGCCGTTGAACTTCAGCGTCGGGCCGAATACCAGGGCACGCTTCTTGGCCGACGCGCGGTTGTTGTTGCGGTTGGCGTCGAAGCCGAAGGTGAAGGCGTAGTCCTTCACCAGGCCGGTGCCCAGCGGCTGGTCGAACACCCGCGAAGCGAACAGTTGGTGCCGGTACACCGCGTAGACCTCGCTGCCGCCGTGATCGGTGCCCTTGCGCGGGTCGCGGCTGTCGGAGAGGAACACGTCCAGGTTGAAGAAGTTGCTGCCGTAGCGGTACCCATCAGCGTGGGTGAAGCTGTAGATGCGCTTGGCGAACTTGTCCGGATTGTTCGGGTTGGTGAACTGCTGGCCGTAGCGGAAGCCGACGCTGTTGTTCATCCATTCGAAGACTTTGCCCTGTTCAGCGGCAAAGCCCGCTGGGCTGGTGGCGAGCAAAGCGGCGCCAAGCGCCAGGCTGGGGTAGCGAAGCATTCAGGTTTTCCTTCTTGTTGTATTTCTGAAATCACGCCGGGACCTGCACGGAGTCTCCGCGTGGCCGGAATGGTCGTGCGCAGCGCACGGCCGGGTACCTGGGGCAGGGTTAAAAGAGCCCGCCGGGTAGGCGGGCTATGGAGTTCCGGACAAACCTCTTGGGTTCAGCCGGATGGGAGCGAATTCGTTCAGTGGGCAGCGCACTGCCGGCTGCGTTCCTTCTCGCCGAGGATGTTGAACAGCAGGTTGAGGGTGAGGGCGCTGACCGTGGCCATGGCGATGCCGCTGTGGGTGATGGGCTCCATCCAGTGCGGCAAGTGGGCGAAGAGCTCGGGACGCACCACCGGGGCCATGCCCATGCCGATGCTCACGGCCACCAGCAGCTGATTGCGCCGGTCGGTGATGTCCGCTTCGTGAAGGATCTTGATGCCGGTGGCGGCCACCATGCCGAACATGGCGATGCCGGCGCCGCCAAGCACCGCGGGCGGGATGGAGGCGACCAGGAATGCAGCTTTCGGCATCAGGCTGAGGCCGATCAGGAAGCCGCCTGCCGCCACCGTCACATAACGGCTGCGCACGCCGGTCATCTGCACCAGGCCGATGTTCTGGGCGAAGGACGAATGGGTGAAGGTGTTGAAGAACCCCGCCAGGAAGGAGGCGCCGGCGTCGCACATCAGGCCGCGGCGCAGGGCGTTGGGGCAGATCTCGCGGCCGGTGATCTTGCCCAGGGCAAGGAACATGCCGGTGGACTCGACGAAGATGATCACCACCACCAGGCACATCGACAGCACCGAGGCCAGCTCGAACTTCGGCGCCCCGAAATGCAGCGGCTCCACCACCTGGAACCAGGGTGTCTGGTCCAGGCCGTTGAGGTCGACCATGCCGCAGGCGCCGGCCAGGGCGTAGCCCAGGGCCATGCCGATCAGCACCGAGACATTGACCCAGAAACCCTTGAGGAAGCGATTTACCAGCAGGATCGTACCCAGCACCAGGGCGGCGATGGCGAGGTACTCCAGGGCGCCGAACTGGGTGGCCTGGTTGCCACCGCCGGCCCAGTTGACCGCCACCGGAAACAGGCTGAGGCCGATGGAGGTGATCACGGTGCCGGTCACCAGGGGCGGGAAGAAGCGCACGATGCGCGACATGAAGGGGGCGAGCAGCAGGCCGAAGGCGCCAGCGGCGATGGTGGCGCCGAAGATGCCCTGGATGCCGACGCCGGGCATCCCGGCCATCACCACCATGCTGCCGACGGCGGCGAAGCTGGCGCCCATCATCACCGGCATGCGGATGCCCACCGGGCCGATGCCCATGGACTGCACGATGGTGGCGATGCCGGCGACCAGCAGGTCGGCATTGATCAGGAAGGCGATTTCTTCACGGGAGAGACCGGCGGCCTGGCCGACGATCAGGGGTACGGCAACAGCACCACCGTACATCAGCAGGACATGCTGGATACCGACGAGCAGCAATTGCATCAGGGGCAGGCGCTGGTCAGCGGGCGAAAGGGCGATTTCTCGCTCTGTCGGAGTGGTCATGCAACACCTCGGGCGATTTTTTTCTTGTAAGTCGCTTGGCAACGCCGCACCTCGTGGGTGCGGTATGCCGGGTATTCATGTTGCGGGCCGGGTGGGTGCACCCGGCCTGGGTACTGCCTGGAAGAAAAAAAGCCCGCCTGGGGGCAGGCTTAAGAGCGGACGGTGCTTGGGGTCACCGCCCGCCGTGGTCTTGCGCGGGGGCTGAAGACCACTGCGCCGGGTCTTCAGTCCCCTGGGGAACGGCTCAGTTGGTCTTCGCTCCCTGGGCGATCCAGCGACCGATCAGGTCACGCTCTTCCTGGGTCATCTGGGTGATGTTGCCCAGCGGCATGATCTGGCTGGCGACTGCCTGGGCCTGGATCTTCGGGGCGAGCATCTGGATCTGCTGCGGGGTGTCGAACATCACGCCGCCCGGGGCCGAGGTGAACATCGGGCTGGTGGGCTTGGCGGAGTGGCAGACGGCGCAGCGTTCCTTGATCACGCTGTGGACCTTGTCGAAGCTGGTGCCCGCAGCGCTGGCCTGGGCCGGTTGCGCGGGAGCGGCAGCCGGTGCGGCAGCCTGGGGCTTGCTCTCGGTGCCAGCCGGTGCAGCGCTGGTGGTGGGCGCGGCCTGCTCCTGGTGGGCGGGTTCCACGGCAAGGCTCGGTTCGGCGGCCTTGTAGTTCGGCGCGGTGACGAAGGCCAGGCAGATCATGCCCAGGGCGCCGGCCGGCAGGGTCCAGGCAAACTTGTTGCTGTCGTGGCGGGTGTTGAAGTAGTGGCGCACCAGCACTGCGATCACCGCGATCCCGGCCAGGATCAGCCAGTTGTACTGGCTGCCGTAGGTGCTCGGGAAGTGGTTGCTGATCATGATGAACAGCACCGGCAGGGTGAAGTAGTTGTTGTGGCGCGAGCGCAGCAGGCCCTTGGCCGGCAGCACCGGGTCGGGGGTGCGGTTCTCTTCGATCGCCTTAACCAGGGCACGCTGGGCCGGCATGATGATGCGGAACACGTTGCCGACCATGATGGTGCCGATCAGCGCGCCGACGTGGATGTAGGAACCACGGCCGCTGAACACATGGGTGAAGCCCCAGGCGGCGCCGACCACCAGCACGAACAGCACCAGGCCGAGCAGGGCGGGGGTCTTGCCCAGCGGCGAGTCGCAGAGGAAGTCGTAGATGAACCAGCCTGCGACCAGCGAGCCGATGCCGATGGCGACGGCGGCAGCCGGGGAGATGTCCACGCCGGGGGCGATCAGGTACAGGCTCGGATTCAGGTAGAACACCACGGTCAGCAGGGCGACGCCCGACAACCAGGTGAAATAGGCTTCCCATTTGAACCAGTGCAGGTTGTCCGGCATTTTCGGCGGGGCGAGCTTGTATTTCTCCAGGTGGTAGATGCCGCCACCGTGGATGGCCCAGAGGTCACCCGACAACCCTTCGCGAGGGTTGGAACGATTGAGGTTGTTCTCGAGCCAGACGAAATAGAACGACGCGCCGATCCAGGCGATGCCGGTGATCATGTGAACCCAGCGAATGCCCAGGTTCAGCCATTCGGTCAGATGTGCTTCCACAGTTGTAACCTCTTTCCCGCCGACCGGCACGCCGATCGTTGGGCTTCTCTTATTAGTGGTGGGGATCGAGGAGGAGCTGCTCGTCCTCGGTGAAGTAATGCTCATCGCAGTTGTTGCCAGAACCGCTGCGATCAACCACCAGGAAGTCATCCCGCTTTTCGATCGTCAGCACCGGGTGGTGCCAAACGCCGCGATGGTAATTAACGCCCTGCCTGCCATTGGAGATGAAGGCACGGACCAAGCCCGGTACAGGTACATCGCCAAGTGGCGCGACCACGACCAGAAAGGGGTTGCCGAGCAGCGGAATGAAGGCCTGGCTGCCCAGCGGATGTCGTTCAAGCATGCGGATGCGCAGGGGCATCTCGAGGGATTCGGCACTGAAGATGCTGATGATCGCCTTGTCGTCCGGCTGCGCGGTCTCGACCGTGGCCAGCTTGTGGTAACGGCGGGTGGAGCCGTTGTTGATCATGAAGTAGTCGCTGCCGTCGGTTTCGATGACGTCGCCGAAGGGGGCGAAGGCTTCTTTGGTCAGGGGCTCGATCTTCAGGGTGCGCATGGCTGTTCTACTTGTTCGTTACTGGTTCCCATCCCGCTTTCGGGAGGGGCCGGAGGGGGAGGCGGTCATTCCATCCTCTCCCCTGGCTCTCCGGATCGGTGGAGAGCCGATGGGCGGGCCGTGGCCCGCCCGGCTGCCGCATGGGGGCGGTGCGCCTGCGGCTTACATCTGCTGCAGACGGAACAGCGCGATCTTGTTGATCTCGGTCAGGGCCCGGTTGAACTCGGCTTCGGGGGAGTTGTGGATGCGCTCCTCGAAGGCCGCCAGGATCTGGTGCCGGTTGCTGCCTTTCACCGCCATGATGAAAGGAAACCCGAACTTGGCCTTGTAGGCGTCGTTCAGCTCGGTGAAGCGTGCGAACTCTTCAGCCGTGCACTCTTGGATGCCGGCGCCAGCCTGTTCGCTGGTGCTGGCTTCGGTCAGCTCGCCACGGACGGCTGCCTTGCCGGCCAGGTCCGGGTGAGCATTGATCAGTGCCAACTGGGCTTCACGGCTGGCGCTGAGCAACAGGTCGGCCATGCGCTGGTGCAGGCCGTCGATTTCGTCGATGCGGTCGTCCTGACCCAGGTCGAAAGCCTTCTCGGCCACCCAGGGGGAGTGCTCGTAGATGTCGGCGAAGGCCTTGACGAAGGCTTCGCGGGACAGGCTGGACGGGGTCAGGGTCTGGAAGCGGCTCATTTCACTTGCTCTTTGAAAGGGTGGGTGGCGTGCCAGTGGCGGGCGATGTCGGCGCGGCGGGCGAACCAGACCTTCTCGTGGCCTTTCACGTAGTCGATGAAGCGCGCCAGGGAGGCGAGGCGGGCCGGACGGCCCAGCAGGCGGCAGTGCATGCCGATGGACAGCATCTTCGGTGCGCCGGCGGTGCCTTCGGCGTAGAGCACGTCGAAGGCGTCCTTCAGGTACTCGAAGAAGTCGTCGCCCTTGTTGAAGCCCTGAACCTGGGTGAAGCGCATGTCATTGGTGTCCAGGGTGTAGGGGATGACCAGGTGGGGCTTTTCAGCGGTACTGGCCGGGTCCCAGTAGGGCAGGTCGTCGTCATAGGTGTCGGAGTCGTAGAGGAAGCCGCCTTCCTCCATCACCAGGCGGCGGGTGTTCGGGCCGGTGCGGCCGGTGTACCAGCCCACCGGGCGTTCGCCGGTCAATTCGGTGAGGATGCGGATGGCTTCGAGCATGTGCTCGCGCTCCTGGGCCTCGTCCATGTACTGGTAGTCGATCCAGCGGTAGCCGTGGCTGCAGATCTCATGGCCGGCCTCGACCATTGCACGGATCGCGTCCGGGTGGCGCTGGGCGGCCATGGCGACGGCGAAGATGGTCAGGGGGATGTCGTGTTGCTTGAACAGGTTCAGCAGGCGCCAGACACCGGCGCGGCTGCCGTACTCGTAGAGGGATTCCATGCTCATGTTGCGCACGCCCTGCAGCGGCTGGGCGGCCACCATCTCGGACAGGAAGGCTTCGGATTCCTTGTCGCCGTGGAGCACGTTGCGCTCGCCGCCTTCTTCGTAATTCAGCACAAAGGAGAGGGCGATGCGGGATTCACCCGGCCAATGCGGGTGCGGGGGGTTGTTGCCATAACCGATCAGGTCGCGTGGGTAATCAGCGCTCACTGCAGTCTTCCTTCTTGTCTATTGGGCGATCCGCGACAGCCTGGGAAGTGGTGCGCGACCGTGGATGGGGTGATTGTATACAAACTGTCTTGCGTTTTGTAAATCAAAACTTTGTCAAAATCGTCATCCGCCGATCGAGCCTGGAAGCTGTCCATGTGGTCAGGACCTGGAGGCGGAAGGCTCGGCCCCTGGCCGATGCGTACAAATCCGCATTGGGCGTGGGATGGCCGAGGTTCAGCAGGATACGAGGCGGATATTGTGTACAATTTTTTGAGTTTATGTCTTACATTTCGTCAGGCGCATGTTATTCTGCGCACCGTACCGGGGCCTTGGCCCTGACCACGCACCTATTTGAACAAGCAGAGGAGGTGTGGCGTTCCGATCCTGGCCCGCTCGACGGCCCGGTGGACGCCCAGCGAGCAATGGGACGTTTGACCACGCATGTACTGGATGCCGCCCACGGCTGCCCTGGCCGTGACATCAAGATCGAGCTCTACCGCGTGGAAGGCGCGGGCCTGGAGCTGGTCGCCACCACCACCACCAACGACGACGGCCGCTGCGATGCGCCTCTGCTGCAGGGCGCCGACTACCAGACCGGCGTCTACCAGATCCATTTCCACGCCGGCGACTACTACCGCGCCCGCGGTGTTGCACTTCCCGAGCCCGCTTTCCTCGATGTAGTAGTGCTGCGCTTCGGCATTTCCGCCGAGCAGGACCACTACCACGTGCCGCTGCTGATCTCCCCGTACAGTTACTCCACCTATCGCGGCAGCTAGTTCTCGACTCTCGTTACCCTCGACTCACTGGAGTCTTTAACGGCCCGTCCACACTGCGGGCCTTTTTTTCGCCTGCAGAAAAGTGAAGGTGCCAGCTGAGCCGTCATGCCGGTTGCGCCGGGACTGCGAGGCCCAGCAGAGGGTCTGTGGGTCAGCACAGGCGCTGCGTCGTTGGATACCCCGTAAAAAAGAAGCCCGGCACGCGGCCGGGCTTAAACGCATCACGGGGAGATGCGCAAGGGATCGGAGCAATCCGAAAGGCAAGACCTCTGCGCCAGCCTTCAAGGGCTGCTCGGGGCTGGGCTGAAGTGCGGATCAGGGATGAGTCTAGGCGGCATTTACGAGTTCGCTGGCCAGCAGTCGGAAATCGAAAGTGCGCGTCGTTACCAGATAACGGACAGGGATTGTCGTGCGAGAGGGAAGGGGCGCCAGCGCGACAGCAGGGACGCAGCGCCTGCACCGCCGAACAGGGTGGCACCGGTGCGGTTGAACCAGGCTTGTAGGATGGGTGGAGCGGAGCGATACCCATCAGCCCTGTCCGCATAGGCATCGCTCCGCTCGCAGAACGCCGCCCGACCCATCCTAATGACTACGAAGCACACCAAAGCCACCCCGACCCCAAATGAAAAGGCCCTGCCGCGGTGCGGCAGGGCCCGGTGTTGCTGAGCGGCGCTTACAGGAAGATGAACTTGGCCACGAAGATGGCGCAAAGGGCATAGAGGCTCACCGACACGTCCTTGTACTTGCCGGTGAAGGCCTTCATGGCCACGTAGGTCACGAAGCCCAGGGCGATACCGTCGGCGACCGAGAAGGTCAGCGGCATCATGATGACGGTGACGATGGCCGGGATGGTTTCGGTGTGTTCTTTCCAGTCGATGTGGGCCATGCCGCCCATCATCAGCATGGCGACGTAGATCAGCGCACCGGCGGTGGCGTAGGCGGGGATCATGCCTG
The DNA here is from genome assembly GCF_049334135.1 of Metapseudomonas cellulosilytica. NCBI lineage: Bacteria > Pseudomonadati > Pseudomonadota > Gammaproteobacteria > Pseudomonadales > Pseudomonadaceae > Metapseudomonas > Metapseudomonas cellulosilytica. The sequence goes on from NZ_JBHZGN010000007.1 coordinate 150,908, forward strand.
CCAGCGGGGCGAAGAACATGGCGGCGATGAACAGGATGCCCACGGTCACGGCGGTCAGGCCGGTACGGCCACCGGCGGCAACACCGGCGGCGCTTTCCACGTAGCTGGTCACCGGCGGTACGCCGAGCACGCCACCGAACACGCTGGAGGCGCTGTCAGCCTTCATGGCTTTGGACAGGTTCTCGATGCGGCCGTCTTCCTGCACCAGGTTGGCACGCTGGGCCACGCCCATCAGGGTACCGGCGGTGTCGAACATGTGCACGAAGAGGAAGGCCAGGATCACGCTGACCATGGTCACGTTGAAGGCGCCGCTGATGTCCATGGCCATGAAGGTCGGGGCCAGGCTCGGCGGCATGGAGAACACGCCGCCGAACTTGACGATCCCCAAGCCGACGCCGATCAGGGTCACGGTGAGGATGCTGATCAGGATGCCGCCGAAGATGCGACGGTATTCCAGCACCGCGATCATCAGGAAGCAGATGGCGGCCAGCAGCGGACCGGGGGAGGTCAGGTCACCGATATGCACCAGGGTGGCGGGATGCGCGACTACGATGCCGGCGGTCTTCAGCCCGATCAGGCCGAGGAACAGGCCCACGCCAGCACCCATGGCGAAGCGCAGACTGCTGGGGATGCTGTTGAGCAGCCATTCGCGGATGCGCGAGAAGGTCAGGATCATGAACAGCACGCCGGAGAGGAACACCGCGCCAAGCGCGATCTGCCAGCTGTAGCCCATGGTGTTGACCACGGTGTAGGTGAAGAAGGCGTTCAGGCCCATGCCCGGGGCAAGACCCACCGGCCAGTTGGCGTAGAGGCCCATGAGGAGGCAGCCGAAGGCTGCGGCGAGGCAAGTGGCAACGAAGGCCGCGCCATGATCGATCCCGGCATCGGCCATGATGTTCGGGTTGACGAAAATGATGTAGGCCATGGTGATGAAGGTCGTCAGACCTGCAGCCAGTTCGGTCTTCACGGTGGTGCCGTGAAGGCTGAGCTTGAAGAGACGTTCAAGCAGGCCGTTGGCGGGCGGTGTTGCGGCGTACGTTCCTTGTTCTTGTTGTTTGATGCTTTCCACAGCGTGGTACTCCTCATCTCTTTTGTTTTGGTCACCCAGAGCCTGGAGCGGGCTCCGGACTGACTGAGGCGGATGGCGTGAGTGGTGCACTTCCACCAATACTTGACCGCAGGGTCAGGAAGTCACGGCGCGATTATGCCTTTGTATACAAAAAAAACAAATAATGTTTTCAATGTTCGACAAAACGAACCAATCCCCGAAAGCTGACTTTTCGGGCAGGTTTTGTCGGGACAATTTGCACCCTAACGAACTAACTAAACTGTTAAAAAACAATAAGTTATGAATTTGTATGAATTGCGCGGCGCTGGTGGGCGTGAAGGGGGAAAGGTCGGAATGGAGCAGATGCGGCCGTGCTTATGAGAAAAAGATGTAGGAAAAGACGGCCATTGGTCTTCTCGGGCTTCCTCGGAAATGACGGAATCGGATCCTTCTGGAAAACCTGTGCAACTGGTCAGGAAATAGGCTTGACATGCGGCGAATCTGTTCAAGGCGGGATGATTGTGTACAATATCTCTCGCTTTTTCCCTGATTTCCCTCGCTGACAGACCTGCTCAGCCCGGCGGAGAGGGGCAAAAAGGGCCCTGGAAGACCGCCGACCCCACTGACGCGAGCCCCCATGAACGAACAGTTGCAGCCACTGAAGAAGCAGCCGCGCAGCGCCAAAAGCACCCGCAGCGGCACGCAGGACGACGTCGTCTACGCACATATTTTCGATGCCATTCTCGAACAGCGCCTGGCGCCCGGCACCAAACTGAGCGAAGAGGCCCTGGGCGAGATTTTCGGCGTCAGCCGTACCATCATCCGCCGCGCCCTGTCGCGCCTCGCCCATGAAGGCGTGGTATTGCTGCGGCCGAATCGTGGCGCCGTGGTGGCCAGTCCCAGTGTCGAGGAAGCCCGCGAGATCTTCTACGCCCGCCGCCTGGTGGAACGTGCCATCACCGAACTGGCCGTGGAGCATGCCACCGCCGAGCAGTTGCAGGAACTGCGGCAGATGGTCAACGAGGAGCAGGCGTGTTTCTCCCGTGGCGATCGTGGCGCGGGTATCCGCCTGTCCGGCGAATTTCACCTGAAGCTGGCCGAAGCGGCGAAGAACGCTCCCCTGGTGAGCTTCCAGCGCAGCCTGGTGTCCCAGACCTCGCTGATCATCGCCCAGTACGAAAGCGGCAGCCGCTCCCACTGTTCCTTCGACGAGCACAATCGCCTGATCGATGCCATCGAGTCCCGGGACGCCGAGCGTGCAGTGATGCTGATGATGCATCACATGGACCATATCGACGACAAGCTGAACCTGGACGAAGGCGGCGCTTCGGATGACCTGCACGCGGTGTTTTCCCACCTGCTGCAGACCAAGAAGAAGCCCGGCCGCGGCAGCAGCCGCAGCGCCTGAGTCGGCCTGAACGAAAAAGCCCCGCCAACGCGGGGCTTTTCGTTTGGGTGAAACAGGGGCGCAAGAACAGGGCAACGCGAATTCGTCGTTCAGGTAAGGGGGCAGATCGTAGGGGGCATGCGGTACCCAGCGAGTCCTTGGCTGTTGGGCATCGCGTCCCACCACGCACGATTGGCCCCGAAGGTGGGGCTTGCTTCAGCCAGGATTGGGTCCCAAGTCCATTTGTCCATGCTTATGGAACATCGTATCGACCCGTGTCGAACTACTGCCAACTCGCCAGCCGACGCGGTCCTGCCATTCGAAGCTTCCGGCGTCCCTCCCTCAGGTGTGACCCTTGCATGGGTCGCGTCAGCGTCTTCAGGGTTCAAGGCAATCCGGGCGTGGGGAATCGATGTCGGCAACCCGACCGCGATCCAGGACATTCGCATTCAGGGCAAAACAATGGATAGAGAAACCTTGGTCCTGTTGGAGGGAGTACTCGAGCGAGCTGCCGCAAAGGTAGCGGCCGAAGGCTTTGCCAGGGAGAGCGTCAAGCTTGCGAACCCGACCCGCGAGCGGATTCGGCTCGCGGGGGAATATTTACTGGAGCGGGCGGCGGACAGGCTCCCGGCTCTTGATGCTTATGTCTCATCCAGTGTGGATGGCAACATCACCCTGGTCCTGGATCGCCAGAAGACCAGGTGATGCAGGGTGCCGTCGTGAGGAGCGGTAGGGGGCATCCATCCGCCCCATATGGATCGTCCTAGACCGACTGCACCACCCCCGCGTCCACTGCCGCACCCGGCTCCGCATCGATCGCTTCCATCCCCAGGTGCGCGGTCTCCTTGAGCAGGAAGGAACACAAGGCCACCAGCGCCAGCGCCGCCGCACCATAGGCTGCCACGCCGAAGGGACTGCCGGTGGTGATCAGGATGGCCGTGGCCAGGCTGGACGCCGTGCCGCCGCCGAAGGCCGCGCCGATCTGGTAGGCGGCGGACATCCCGGAGTAGCGCATCGAGCGGGGGAACTGTTCGGCGAGGAAGGCCGGGATCGGGCCCTGGGTCGCGCCCATCAGGGCGCCCACCACCACGTAGGCGGCGCAGGCGACGGCCAGGCTGTGGCGGCCCACCAGGGCGAAGAAGACGAAGAAGCCGGCGGCCATCAGAACCGAGCCGAGGATCATCACCTTGCGCCGGCCGAGGCGGTCGGAAAGGGCGGCGAACAGCGGCGCGCTGATGACGATGGCGATGGACAGGGACACGTCGAACAGCAGGGCCTCGGTGCTGCCGTAGCCGACCTGGGTGGCGTAGGCGAGGAAAAAGGTGCTGCCGATGTAGGCGATGGTCACGTAGCCGAAGGCGATGCCGGTGCACAGCAGCATTTCCCGGGGGCGCGAGCGCAGGGCGGCGAGCAGCGGCATGCGGACGTTTTCCTCGCGTTGCAGGGGCTTGCCGGCGGGGTTCGACAGGCGTGCGTAGAGGCCGATCAGCACCAGCACGCCGCCCAGCCAGAAAGGGATGCGCCAGGCGAAGTCGGCCAGGTTGTCGTCATAGGCGGCGCTGACGATGGCGAACACCGCCGAGCCGAGGATGCCGCCGATGCCGATGCCCATGCTGGTAAAGCTGCCCCAGAGACCGCGCTTGCCGCGTGGAGCCGATTCGATGCCGAACAGGGCCGCGCCGCCCCATTCACCGCCAGCCGCGAAACCCTGTACCAGGCGCAGCAGTACCAGCAGGACGGGCGCGGCGGCGCCGATGCTCGCGTGGGAGGGCAGGCAGCCGATGGCCAGGGTGGAAAAGCCCATCAGCAGCAGGGTGATCACCAGGGCCTTCTGCCGCCCGGCCTTGTCGCCCAGGTGCCCGAACACCATGCCGCCCAGGGGGCGGGCGAAGAAGCCGGCACCGAAGGCACCGAACGCCACCAGGGTGGCCGTGAGGCGGTCCAGGTCGGGGAAGAACACCTGGGGGAAGACCAGGGCGGCGGCGACGCCGTAGATGACGAAGTCGTAGAACTCCAGGGCGGTGCCCATGCCCGAGACGAAGAAGGTCCGGAGCGCCGATTGCGATTGTTGTTGGTTAGCCATTTGCCTTTGCTCGTCTTGTCGTTGTTGGGGCTGCAGGCGGCCGCCGACTATGGGGTCGGCGGCCGGGGTTCAGGCTTCAGAACCGCACATGGCCGCTGCGCGCGAGGGCCAGGGGAGTGGCTGCCGCGTACTCCAGGGCGAAGTGTTCGGTGTCGATGCCGATGGTGAGCAGGGTTTCCCAGCGCTCGGTCGGCGGCAGGGCCAGGTCGGGGATGAAGCAGATCGGCGCCGCATCCCCCAGGCCGCCGCACATGGCTTCGGCGCGGCTGGCCAGGCTGGCGCCGGTCATCTGGCCACGCGCGGCGTTCACGTGGTCCAGGCGCGCGTAGGTGGTGGAGACATCCAGGGTTCGCTCGCCCGGCACCAGCCCGGGGGCGAGGAAGTGGTTGGTGTGGGTGATCCAGCCGTCTTCGCCCGGTAGCACCACGGCGGTGGCCTGGGGGGAGAGTTCGATGCTGGCGGCGCGCGGGGCGCGGTCGTGGCGGGAGAACACGGTCAGCACGGTGGAGGCGCTGACTCGCGCGGAGCGGGCGAGGGCGATGGCTTCGTCCACGCTGCGCGCCTCTTCCAGCAGGCGGCGGGCGACGGCGTGCACCGGCACGCCGGCGCTGCCGTTGTCGCTGGCGTGGTGGAGGATATTGAAGTGCAGGCCGAGGCCGGCGCTGTTCACGCCGATCTTGCCGAGCATGCCGAACTCGGTGAACAGCTTGACGTCGAGGCCGGCGGCGCCGGTCAGCTGCAGCATCAGGCCGTGGGGCACCAGGGAGTCGTGCCAGTCCCAGGTCTGCACGGTGCGTGGGGCGTTGGCGCCCAGCGGCGCGAACACGGCGGTGGAGCACTCGCCCTCCGGCGGGGTCGGCATCACCGCGAGGATTTCCGTGCGGGCATTCAGTGCCGCCAGCTGCCAGAAGGGCAGCCCCGCACCGATGGCGATTCCCGCCACTTCCTGGGCCAGGTTCGGGCTCCAGGCCTCCAGGGCGCCCAGGCTGGCCTCGCCCAGGCTGCGCACCCGCTCAGGGGCCACGTCCACCTGGGTGAAGAAATTGAGGTAGAGCGAGACCGTCTGGCGGATCTGCTCCGCCCACCGTTCCCCGATCTGGCGGCCACGGAGCTGCGGGTTCTGGGTGTCGGTGACGAAGGTATGGAGTTTCACGGCATATTACCTGTTCAGCGTTGGAGTATTTCGGGATGACGCGGCCGCAGGACACCGAAGCGGCGCCCTGTGGCTTCAAGCAAAGAGGTCAGCGATTGCGGGTGTAGATATCGCCGCCAGCGAACCAGGTCTTCAGCACCTGGGTGTCGCGCAGGGCCTCGGGCTCGACCTGGAACACGTCGCGGTCCAGCAGGATCAGGTCGGCCTGTTTGCCGGGGGCGATGGAGCCGATGCGGTCGTCCAGGCGAATGGCTCGTGCCGCATTCAGGGTGTAGGCCTGGAACATGGTTTCCCGGTCGATTTCCTCGGCGGCGTTGAGCACGCCTTTCGGCCCCTTGCGGCTAACGGCCTGGTAGATGGCCTTCCAGGGTTCCGGGGTGGTGATCGGCCAGTCGCTGGCGCCGGCGATGCTGGCGCCGTTCTTCAGCAGCGAGCGGGCCGGGTACTGGTACTGGAAGGCCATGGCGCTGACGTAGGGCTTGACCAGATCCACGCTCAGCTCGTCGGCACTGGCCCAGTAGAGCTGCATGGAGGCGATCACATCCAGCGGCTTGAAGCGGGCGAACTCCTTCGGGTTGACCATCTGCAGGTGGGTGATGGAATGGGGGATGCCGCTGTTGCGCGCCTTGCGGGCCTGCTCGATGCCGTTGAGGGATTCGCGCACCGCGCGGTCGCCGATCGCGTGCACATGCACCAGCCAGCCACGGGCGTCGGCCGCGTTGACCAGTTCGCCGAACTGGGCCGGGTCGAAGAGCAGCTCACCGCTCTTGTCGGAGTTCTTATAGGGCTCCAGCATGGCCGCGCTTTGCGCCGGGTGCTCCGCCACGCCGTCGGCGAACACCTTGATGCCGGGCAGGGTAAGGTTGGGCACGCCCTGGAATTGCTGGCGCACCTTGTCCAGCTCATCGAGGTCCGCAGGGGTAGCCTTGGAGTCGGCCATCAGCAGGGCGGCGACATGGGCGGTCAGCTCGCCGGATTCGGCCAGGGATTTGTAGGTGGGCAGCACGCCGACGGAGCTGTTGTCGATCGGGCCACCGGGAATCTCGTTGGCCAGCGGGTCCATCCAGGCGGTCAGCCCCAGGCTGTTGTAGTAGTGCAGGGCGTCGCGGCCGCCGGCCAGCAGCTCTTCCTGGGAGGGCAGGGGAATCAGTTCCTGGACGGCGTAGAGGCCGGCGTCGACGAGGAAGCCATTGGGCTGGCCGTCCGCGTGGTGGCCGATGGTGGCCAGTGCTTCGCCCTTGAGGGATTTCACCTTGGCGGCGTCGATGCCAGCGCGCTTGAGCATGGCGCAGTTGGCCCAGCCGGTGTGGTAGTCCCAGCCTGCCAGGAGGATCGGCGTATCGGCCCATTCGCCCTTGTTGAAGCGCTCCTCGAAGGCGTCGAGCCGGTCCCAGTAGCTTGTGGGCAGGCCGCCCACCACCAGGAACTCGCCGCGCCTGGCCTTGCCGTCTTCACGCCATTGGCGCAGGCGCTGCTCCAGCTCATCCAGCGGAACCTCTTCGCCATTGAGGCTGGCCTGGCGCATCTGCAGGCCGCCCTTGATCACGTGGGCATGGGAGTCGATGAAGCCCGGCATCAGCACCTTGCCGCCGAGGTCCAGCACTTGCGTATCCGCCTGCTTGAGGGGAAGCACCTCGGCGTCGGCGCCCACAGTCAGGATCTTGCCGTTCTCGATGGCGACCGCCTGTTGCAGCGGCTGGCCCGGCTCGGCGGTGTAGACCTTGGCGTTGTGCAGGATGAGATCGACAGCTGCCATAGTTTCCGTGGAAGAAAAGGCGAGGGCGACAGAGAGCGCCAGGGATGCAATCGGCTTCATGGGTGTTGGCCTTGATTCTTGTTGGTCTGCGGCGAAGACTACCCAGTCGTGGCGCCGGGAATAACGCTGGGCCCGGCATAACTTCTTTTCTGAAGCGGAAATAAAAATGGACCGATTGACCGCGCTGGGCATGTTCGTGGCCGCCGCCGAACAGGGCAATTTCAGCCGCGCCGCCGAGCAGCTCGGCACTACGCCGTCGTCGCTGACCAAGGCCGTGGCCCAGTTGGAAGAGGGGCTCGGCGCCAAGCTGTTCGAGCGCACCACCCGTCGGATGTCGCTCACCGAGGCGGGTCACATCTACCTGGAAGGCGCCCGCCAGGCGCTGATGCAACTGCAACTGGCCAGCGAGGGCGTCGAGCAACTGCAGCACGAACTGCGCGGAAGCCTGCGCATCACCGCGCCACCGTCCTTCGCCCCGGCCTTCCTCAACGCCGTGTGCTGCCGCTTCCTCCGCGAGCATCCCCATGTGCATCTGGATGTCGACCTCTCCGACACCTATGTCGACCTGGTGGACGGCGGCTACGACCTGGCCCTGCGTGACGGCCCGACGGACCTGCCCGGGGTGATCGCCCAGCCGCTGGTGGAGAACCGCATCACCCTCTGCGCGACCCCGGAATACCTGGCGCGCCGGGGAGGGGAAGTGACCCTGGAAAACTACCTGCAGCACGACTGGCTGACCCTCCGCCATCCGCTGCTCAACCGGCATTTCTGGTGGGTGACCCGGGGCGACCAGCGCATCCGCCTCAACCAGCCGGTGCCGCGCGTGTCCAGTGACAACTACGACTTCCTCCTCGCCTGCCTGCTGGACGGCCAGGGACTGCAGTTTATCCCGCAGTGGAGCGCCGCCCCCTATCTGCAGCGCGGCGAGTTGGTGGAAGTCATGCCCGAATACTGGCGCGAGCCCAGCGGCTTCGGCCCGATGGTCTACGTGCTCTACCTCACCCACCGGCGCAACACGCGCAAGGTGAAGGTGTTCATCGAGTGCCTGAAGGCCTATTGGGAGAAAAGTGAGCTTGCCGGTTGACGGCCACGGTTGCGTTTCATCGCGAATGGACAGCACGCCATCTACGAAGCTTCGATGCCATCGGTGATGCGGCCTATTTGGCGAACAGCTGGCCGATGTCCTTGAACGCCTTGAATTCCAGGGCGTTGCCGCAGGGGTCGAAGAGGAACATGGTGGCCTGCTCGCCGACCTGGCCCTTGAAGCGGATATAGGGCTCGATCACGAACTTGATATCGAAGGATCGCAGGCGCTCGGCCAGGGCTTCCCACTGGTCCCACTCCAGTACAACGCCAAAATGCGGTACCGGTACGTCATGGCCGTCGACCGGGTTGCTATGCACGCTTTCCTGCGAAGAGGTCTTGGGGTGTTCGTGGATCACCAACTGGTGGCCGAAGAAATTGAAGTCCACCCACTGGGTGCTGGAGCGGCCTTCTTCCAGGCCGAACACCTCGCCGTAGAAGGCTCGGGCGGCGGGGAGGTCGTAAACGGGAATCGCCAGATGGAACGGGGAAAGGCTCATCGAATTCTCCGGTAGGGATGCTGTCGTTGCAGACAGAGGCTATATGGGCAGGCAGGTCGAGCGCTTGATCTCCTTGAGCGAGAAACCGGTGTACATCTCCTTGACGTTGCCCAGGGTGCGGATGCGATGCAGGGCGAGTTCGTGGAAGGCCGCCATGTCCTTCACGACGACCTGCAACAGGTAGTCGTAGCGTCCCGAGACGGTGTGGCAGGCCACGACATTCGGCAGCTTCTGGATGCCCTGTTCGAACTTCAGCATCGCCTCCTCCGAGTGGGAGTCCAGTGTGATGTTGATGAAGGCGAAAAGGCCAAGCCCCAGGGCCTCCTGGTTCAAGGTGGCGTGATAGCCAACGATGACCTCTTCTTCCAGGCGCTTCAGCCGCTTCCAGCAGGCTGGCGGCGACAGGTTGATCCGGGATGCCACCTCCGCGTTGGTCAGCCGGCCGTTGATCTGAAGAATCTCCAGGATCGCGCGATCGACGCTGTCCAGTTCCGTCATGCCTTGTCCTCCCGTTGATTGTTGGGTCCGCCTCAGCCGCGTCAGGGCCTGCATTCCCTGTTGAATGGATAATTTTATTAACCATAAACGCGAAAAAACAAAATAAAAGGAAAGAACATTTCCTGATCAAAAAAATAACATTCCATTACGGCCCGAGCTTTCTCCGCAGTGCTGATGTCGCCTTTACCCAGGTCTTCGGCACGGAGACAGGCCGCCTGCAGCCCAACAAAAACAAGTAGCCCCGGAGGCAGCTGTGAGCCTATTCAGAACCAAAAACCTCGACGCAATGGTCATGAGCAGCCAGGCACCTGGCGGATTGAAGAAGGTCCTCGGCCCCTTCGATCTCGTATTGATCGGCATCGGTGCAATCGTCGGTACAGGGATCTTCGTGCTGACGGGAACCGGAGCCCTGACCGCCGGTCCCGCCCTGACCATTTCCTTCGTCATCGCAGCCATGGCCTGCGCCTTCGCCGCGCTCTGCTACGCCGAATTCGCTTCTTCGGTTCCGGTTGCCGGCTCCATCTACACCTACAGCTACGCGACCATGGGCGAACTGGTCGCCTGGATCATCGGCTGGGATCTGATGCTCGAATATGGCCTGGCCAGTTCGGCGGTATCCGTCGGCTGGTCCGGGTACTTCCAGTCATTGCTGAGCGGCTTCGGGATTTCCCTGCCGGTTGAACTCACGGCGGCCCCGGGTTCGGTCCCCGGCGTCGAGACCTGGATCAACCTGCCCGCGCTGCTGATCATGATCGGCCTGACCGCCATGCTGTCGTTCGGCATTCGCGAATCGGCGCGGGTCAACAACCTGATGGTGGCGATCAAGATTGCCGTGGTCCTGCTGTTCATCGTGGTGGGCGCCAACCATGTGCAGCCGGCCAACTGGCAGCCGTTCGCACCTTTCGGCTACAGCGGCGTCTTCAGCGCGGCGGCCCTGGTGTTCTTCGCCTTCATCGGATTCGATGCCGTTTCGTCGGCGGCCGAAGAGGTCAAACGCCCGGATCGGGACCTGCCTATCGGCATCATCGGTTCGCTGGCGGTCTGCGCCATTCTCTACGTCGCGGTGTCCATGATCATGACGGGCATCGTTCCGTACCAGGAGTTCCTTGGCGTGGATCACCCGGTCTCCCTGGCGCTGCAGCGAGCCAACGAAAACTGGTTCGCCGGCTTCGTCGACCTGGGCGCCATCCTCGGCATGACCACGGTGATCCTGGTGATGGCCTACGGTCAGACCCGGATCATCTTCGCCATGTCGCGCGACGGTCTTCTGCCCAAGCGCCTGTCCAGCGTTCACCCCGGCTTCGGCACGCCGTTCTTCGCCACCTGGATGGTCGGCATCGTCTTCGGCCTGGTGGCCGCGCTCGTTCCCCTGAACGTCCTCGCCGAGCTGATCAACATCGGTACCCTGGCCGCCTTCTGCCTGATCGCAGTCGCGGTGATGGTGCTGCGCAAGAGCCGCCCGGACCTCCCCCGCGCCTTCCGTTGCCCGGCCGTCCCTGTCGTGCCGCTGCTGGCCATCGGCTTCTGCCTCACGCTGATGACCTTCCTCCAGGCCGCCACCTGGATCGCCTTCGGCGCCTGGCTCGTCATCGGCCTGGTGGTGTACTTCGCCTATGCGCGCAAGCGCTCGTTGCTGAACTGACCGCTCGGGTCTCTTCACCGCCCAAACCATCCTGCGAAGCCAGGGCCCCAGGCCCGCAGGATGGGGCGGGCACAGACCCTTGTGGGGGCGAATTCATTCGCCAAGGGCAACGCAGTTGCCCCCGACAACTTCCCGGAGCGTCCAGACGGTCAAAAGCGATTACGCATCCGGCCTGCCCTGGTGGGCCGGCAACGCTGCGGAAAATACGGCAGCCACGACCACGAAAACCGTCGACGTCCACAGGCACGCCTCCAGCCCGTAAGCCTGGAAAATCCAGCCGGACAGCAGGGTTCCGATCAGCCGTCCCAGGGCGTTGGACATGTAGTAGAAGCCCACATCCAGCGACACCCCGTCTTCCTTCGCGTAGCTGACGATCAGGTAGCTGTGCAGCGAAGAGTTCACCGCGAACAGCGCACCGAACAGCAGCAGTCCACCGAGCAGTGTGGCCTGGGCCGGCCACCCCGCGGCGAGGCCCACGGCGATGGCGGCGGGCAAGCCGGCCAACAAGGCCGCCCAGGCAAAGGCGGCTCGTCCATCCGGCACATGCCCGCGCTGCTTGCCGGTGATGGCTGGCGCGAGGGACTGCACGATGCCGTAGCCGATGATCCAGGCGGCGAGGAAGCCACCGACCTGCCAGAAATCCCAGCCGAACGCTGTGCTCAGGTAAACCGGCAGCGCCACCACGAACCAGACATCCCGCGCTCCGAACAGGAACAGCCGCGCCGCCGAGAGGATGTTGATCGCCCGGCTCTTGGAGAGGATGTCGCGGAATTTGGGTTTGATCCTGGCCTTGCCGAGATCCTTCTTCAGCAGGAACAGGCTGGAGAGCCAGATCAATCCCAGCACGGCGGCCATGGCCAGCACGGAGCCGGTGAAGCCGAGCAGGGCGAGCAAGGCGCCGCCGAGGAAGAATCCGACGCCCTTGAGGGCATTCTTAGACCCCGTGAGGATCGCCACCCACTGGTACAGCCTGCCCTGTTGGCCGTCCGGCACCAGGAGCTTGATCGAGCTCTTGGCGCTCATCTTGTTGAGGTCCTTGGCGATACCGGAAAGCGCCTGCGCGCCCATCACCCAGGGCACGGTCAGCAGCGGAGCCGGCACGGTCAGCATCAGCAGTGCCACCACCTGCAGGGCGAGGCCAAGGTTCATGGTGCGGTTCAGACCCAGGCGCGCGCCCAGGTAGCCGCCCACCAGGTTGGTGACGACGCCGAAGAACTCGTAGAAGAGGAAGAGGGCGGCGATCTCAAGCGGCGTGTAGCCCAGGCTGTGGAAGTGCAGCACCACCAACATGCGCAAGGCGCCGTCGGTAAGCGTGAAGGCCCAGTAATTGCCGGTCACCAGCAGGTACTGGCGCACCTCCGGAGCCAAGGCTGACAAGGTATTCATGCTCGCCGCTCGCTCCTGTTAGCCGGCCTGGCCGACCAGCCGGGCCAGCTCGACGGTGCGGTTGGCGTAGCCCCATTCGTTGTCGTACCAGGCGTAGAGCTTCACCTGGGTGCCATTGACCACCAGGGTGGACAGGGCATCGATGATCGACGAGCGCGGGTCGGTGCGGTAGTCGATGGACACCAGCGGACGTTCCTCGAAGCCGAGGATGCCTTTCAGCTCGCTCTCGGCGGCGGCCTTGAGCAACTGGTTGACTTCCTCCGCCGTGGTTGCGCGTTCCACCTCGAACACACAATCGGTCAGCGAGGCGTTGGCCAGCGGCACGCGCACGGCATGGCCGTTCAGCCGGCCGCGCAGCTCGGGGAAGATTTCCGCAATCGCGGTGGCCGAGCCGGTGGTGGTGGGAATCAGGCTCATGCCCGAGGCGCGGGCGCGGCGCAGGTCCTTGTGCGGCTGGTCGAGGATGCTCTGGGTGTTGGTCAGGTCGTGGATGGTGGTGATCGAGCCGTGGCGGATACCGAGCTTCTCGTGGATCACCTTGACCACCGGCGCCAGGCAGTTGGTGGTGCAGGACGCGGCGGTGACGATGCGATGTTCGGCGGCATTGAACAGATGCTGGTTGACGCCCATGACCACGTTCAGCGCGCCCTTTTCCTTCACCGGCGCACTGACCACCACCCGTTTCACGCCCTGGTCCAGGTAGGCCTGGAGCACGGCGACGGTTTTCATCTTGCCGCTGGCCTCGATCACCAGATCGCAGTCCGACCAGTCGGTGTCGGCGATGGCCCGGTTAGCGGTGACCTGTATCCGTTTGCCGCCGATCACCACGCAATCCCCATCGGCGCCGGCTTCGTGGTGCCAGCGGCCATGCACCGAGTCGAAGTTCAGCAGGTGGGCGTGGGTGGCGGCGTCGCCGGCGACGTCGTTGATCCGGACGAATTCGAACTCCGGCCAGTCCCAGGCGGCGCGCAGTGCCAGGCGACCGATGCGACCGAAACCGTTGATCCCGACTTTGATGCTCATGCTTGTGTTCTCAGATGGTTATTCGGGGAAATGCGAATGCCAGGCGGGGCCGCTCAACCAGCGGTCGGCGCCTGACAGCAGAAAGTGGCCCGTTCAGGACGGTCGCCCATGGCGTCCAGGCGCCTGGCATCGGGACTCATCCAGTGCTGGTTGGCCGCCAGCGCGGTGCTCAGCACGCTGCGCACCCAGTCAGGGAGATCGGGATGGAGGCGGTAGTACACCCATTGGCCCTGGCGCCGATCCGCCAGCAGGCCACAGGTGCGCAATTGCGCCAGGTGGCGTGAAACCTTGGGCTGGCTCTCGTCCAGGGCGCAGGTGAGTTCGCACACGCACAACTCTTCCTCGCGGGTGATGAGCAGCATCAAGCGGACGCGGGTTTCATCGGCCAGGCACTTGAATACGGTGGTCGGGGTCAGCAGATCAGCCATGGGGCGAATCCCGGTATATGCGGAAAGCCGAATATATGGATTTTCGCATGTGCGTCAACCGAGTCTCGCAATTCCCCACAGCACAGCAGCGGATTCACCGCGCAATCGCGCAGTGACTCGGGCGATTACTGGACCATGCCGTTCGGCGCGCCCTGAGCAGCGGCGCCCTTGCTCGCCAGGCGTTCCCGGCAGAAGTCCACGAACAGTTGCGCCGGCTTGGTCAGCTGGCCGCGCTTGAGGCGCGCGGCCACGAGGCCCGAGGTGGCCACGGGTTCGCTGATGTCGACGGTGACCACCTTCTTGCCGTCGTAAGTGCATTCCGAATGCGGGCGGGTGACCAGCAGGGAGAAGCCGAAGCCCTGGCCGACCATGCCGCGCACCATCTCGATGGATGGCGAGCTGAAGACGATGTTGGGCGTCAGGCCGAGTTCGTGGAACAGGCTGACGAAGTAGGTCCGGCTGGGTTGCACGTCCAGCAGGATCATCGGCTCCAGGCAGAGGTCGCGCAGGGAGACCTGGGCCTGGCTGGCGAAGCGGTGGTTTTCCGGCAGCAGGGCGTAGGGCTTCTGCGGCGGCATCAGTGGCTCGGTCGCGATGGTGCTGTCCAGGTCGTGGTCGTAGAGGAAGGCGAGGTCGAAGGTGCCGGCGGTGAGCCCCTGCACCAGCTCCTGCTGTTCGCCGTCGCGGATGCGGATGTCCACGCCCGGGTACTTCTCGCGAAAGCCCGCGATCAGCTGCGGCAGGTAGAGCGGGGCGACGGTCTCGAAGCAGCCGATGTCGATCTGCCCGGCGACGATGTCGTTGTCGGCCAGGGCGTTCTGCTCGAACTCGCGGGCCACCCGCAGCAGCTCCTGGGCCTTCTGGTAGAAGCGCGTGCCGCTGGGCGTCAGGGACACGCCCTGGGCGTGGTGGCGGATGAACAGCTGCACGCCGAAGCTTTCTTCCAGGCCCTTGATGGCGGTGGAGATGGACGGCTGGGCGATATACAGCTTGCGCGAGGCCTCGGCCACGCTGCCGGCTTCCACCGTCGTCACGAAATACTTGAGTTGTCGCAAGGTATAGGTAGCCACGGGCACCTCTGTCGCTGGGCCGCGGGCGCTCGCGCGGGCGGCTCGTTGTGCTTGTCGTTGTGGGTTGCACCTTACCCCAGACGGCGCCTGTGGAACCGCGCGGGCTGCCGAGTTTTTTCATATGACTCGAGCATATTTTTAATAATTTTCCTCTGCCGGAAGCTGTCGCACCATCTGCCTCGACCCGAATAACAACATGACCGCGCAGACGGTCGACTGGGAGTGCAGCGTGTTCGATCTCGGCTATTGGCAGCAGAAGGCTGCCCGGCAAGCATTCAACGACAAGGCACTGATCGGTGGCCGCCAGGTGGCCGCCGCCTCCGGTGCCACCTTCGACTCGATCAACCCGGCCACCAACCAGCTGCTGGCCCGCGTCGCCGCCTGCGGCGAGGCCGAGGTGGACCTGGCCGTACGCACCGCCCGCCGCGCCTTTGACGAAGGCCCCTGGGCACGCATGGCGCCGGTGGAGCGCAAGAAGGTGCTGTTGCGTCTGGCCGAGCTGATGCTGGCCCACCGCGAAGAGCTGGCCCTGCTGGATTCGCTGAACATGGGCAAGCCGGTGATGGATGCCTACAACATCGACGTGCCCGGCGCCGCCCATGTGTTCGCCTGGTACGGCGAGGCGCTGGACAAGCTCTACGACCAGGTGGCGCCCACCGCGCCGAATGCCCTGGCCACCATCACCCGTGAGGCGCTGGGCGTGGTCGCCGCGGTGGTGCCCTGGAACTTCCCCCTCGACATGGCCGCCTGGAAGCTGGCGCCGGCGCTCGCCGCCGGCAACAGCGTAGTGCTGAAACCCGCCGAGCAGTCGCCGTTCTCCGCCCTGCGCCTGGCCGAACTGGCCCTGGAAGCGGGCATCCCGGAAGGGGTACTGAACGTGGTGCCGGGGCTGGGCGAGAGCGCCGGCAAGGCCCTCGGCCTGCACCCGGATGTGGATTGCCTGGTGTTCACCGGCTCGACCCAGGTGGGCAAGTACTTCATGCAGTACTCGGCCCAGTCCAACCTCAAGCAGGTCTGGCTGGAGTGCGGTGGCAAGAGCCCGAACCTGGTGTTCGAGGATTGCCGCGACCTCGATCTCGCCGCCGAGAAGGCCGCCTTCGGCATCTTCTTCAACCAGGGCGAGGTCTGCTCGGCCAACTCGCGTCTCTACGTGCAGCGCTCCATCCAGGAAGAGTTCACCGAACGCCTGCTGGCCAAGGCCCGCGCCTGGATGCCCGGCGACCCGCTGGACCCGGCCAGCCGCGCCGGCGCCATCGTCGACGCCGGGCAGACCGCCCGCGTGATGGCCTTCATCGAGGGCGCGCAAGGGGAGGGCGCACGGCTGCTCGCCGGCGGCAAGCGCCTGACCTTCAACGGCTCCAGCAACTTCGTCGAGCCTACCGTTTTCGCCGATGTGCACAGCGACATGCAGCTGGCACGGGAAGAGGTGTTCGGCCCGGTGTTGGCCATCAGCACCTTCGACGACGAGGAAGAGGCCGTGCGCCTGGCCAACGACAGCATCTACGGCCTGGCCGCCTCGGTGTGGAGCGATGACCTCAGCCGCGCCCACCGCGTGGCCCGCGCGCTGAAGGCGGGCACGGTATCGGTGAACACGGTGGACGCCCTGGACGTCGCCGTGCCCTTCGGCGGCGGCAAGCAGTCCGGCTTCGGCCGCGACCTCTCGCTGCATTCGTTCGACAAGTACAGCCAGCTGAAGACCACCTGGTTCCAGCTGCGCTGAGGTTGCGATGACGACCCGGTCGCGTGCCTCTGCAGCAAGCGGCCGTTCACAACAAGAAATCCAATCCCGTCGCGTGGTGCACGCGCGGGCTCCGGCCGCCTGGCCACCACTGCCTCAGCAACTGACCACAACTTACAAGTAGTGAGGGAGTAACCATGTTCAAGTCCTTGCCCCCGTGCATCCGCGCCACCCTCGGCCTTGCCCTGCTGGCCGCCGCCAGCGGTTCGGCCCAGGCCCAGTCCGACAAGCTCACGGTGATCTCCTTCGGCGGCGCCACCAAGGCCGCGCAGGATGCCGCCTATTTCAAACCCTTCGAACAGAGCGGCGCCGGCAAGGTAGTAGCCGGCGAGTACAACGGTGAGCTGTCCAAGGTCAAAGCCATGGTGGATATCGGCCAGGTGACCTGGGACGTGGTGGAGGTGGAAAGCCCCGAACTGCTGCGTGGCTGCGAGGAGGGCCTGTTCGAGCGTATCGACCCGGCCGTACTCGGCGAATCGGCCAGCTACATGCCCAATACCGTCAGCGAATGCGGCGTGGCCAGTTACGTCTGGTCCATGGTGCTGGCCTACAACTCCGACAAGCTGGCCAGCGCGCCCAGCTCCTGGGCGGATTTCTGGGACGTCCAGCGCTTCCCCGGCAAGCGCGGCCTGCGCAAGGGCGCCAAGTACACCCTGGAAGCCGCGCTGCTGGCCGACGGGGTCAAGCGCGAAGACCTCTACAAGGTGCTGGAAACCCCGGACGGCGTGGCCCGCGCCTTCCGCAAGCTGGACGAGATCAAGCCGCATATCCAGTGGTGGGAAGCTGGCGCCCAGCCGCCGCAGTGGCTGGTGGCCGGCGACGTGGTGATGTCCGCGGCCTACAACGGCCGCATCGCCGCCGCGCAGAAGGAGGGCTCCAAGCTCGCCATCGTCTGGAACGGCAACCTCTACGACCCGGACCACTGGGCCATCGTCCGCGGCAGCCCGAACAAGGCGCTGGCCGAACGCTTCATCGTCTTCGCCAGCCAGGCGCAGACCCAGAAGGCCTTCTCCAGCCAGATCCCCTACGGCCCGGTGCACAAGGACGCCCTGGCGCAATTGCCGGCCGCCACCCAGGCGCAGTTGCCCACCGCGCCGGCCAACCTGGCCGAGGCGCAACTGGTGAGCGCGGAGTTCTGGGTCAACCACGGCGAGGAGCTGGAAGAGCGCTTCAACGCCTGGGCGGCGCGCTGAGCGAGATGCGTAGGGTGGGCTTCAGCCCACCTTGCGGATGTGTGCTGCGCGTAGGCATCGCAGGGGGCGGGCGACGCGGAGCGAGAAAGGCGAGGGCGCCAGCTGGCGCGCATCGCAGCATGAACCCACCGGCCCTCGGGCCGGCCGGGCAATAACAAGTACAAGATTGGAGAGTGTCATGAGTGCAAGTGTGTCCGTTCCTGCCCATGGGCAGGCGGAAGCCGGCGGTTTTCGCCGGGTGCTGGGTCTGGGGGCGCTGCTGTCCGTCGCCATCGGCCTGGTGGTGTCACAGGGGGTAATGGTGCTGATGTTGCAGGGCGCCGGATTCTCCGGCCTGGGCTTCATCGTGCCGCTGGGGCTGGCCTACCTGCTGGCCCTGAGTTACGCGTTTTCCTTCTCCGAACTGTCGCTGATGATTCCCCGCGCTGGCGGCCTTTCCAGCTACACCGAAGTGGCACTGGGGCATTTCCCGGCCATCCTCTCCACCTTCTCCGGCTACGTGGTCGTGGCCATGTTCGCGCTGTCGGCCGAGCTGCTGCTGCTCGACCTGATCGTTGGCAAGATCTACCCGGGCGTGTTCCCGCCGTTCACCATCGCCTTCGGCGTGCTGGGCCTGTTCACCGTCCTCAACCTGATGGGCATCGACATCTTCGCCAAGCTGCAGACCGCGCTGGCGGTGGTGATGGTGTTCGTGCTGCTGTTGCTGGGCATTGCCGCCATCGTCGAAGGCGCGCCGAGCGAAACCGCCAGCACCGTGATCCAGGGCGACTGGAACCCCATGGGCGCCGGTGTGCTGACCCTCACCGCGCTGGCCGTGTGGGGTTTCGTCGGCGCCGAGTTCGTCTGCCCGCTGGTCGAGGAAACCAAGCGGCCGGAGCGCAACATCCCGCGCTCGATGATCATCGGCCTCACGGTGATCTTCCTCACCATCGGTCTCTACTGCCTGGGTGCGCTGTTCATGGTGCCGCAGGAAGCGCTGACCACCGACGCGCTGCCGCACTACCTGTTCGCCACCAAGGTATTCGGCAAGGCCGGTGAGCTGTTCCTGGTGATCGCCTCGGTGACCGCCACCTTCAGCACCCTGAACTCCTCGCTCGCGTCCATTCCGCGCATGCTCTACGGCATGGCGCAGAACGGCCAGGCCTTCCCGATCTTCAAGCGCCTCAGCCCACGTGCCCGTACCCCCTGGGTGTCGGTGCTGTTCGTGTCGGCCATCACCGGCCTGCCGATCCTGGTACTGGGCCAGGACGCAGCCTCGGTCAACCTGCTGCTGCTGGCCGCCGCGCTGGCCTGGCTGCTGGCCTACATCATTGTCCACCTGGATGTGATCGCCCTGCGCCGCCGCTACCCGGCCATCGCCCGTCCGTTCAAGACGCCGTTCTATCCGCTGCCGCAACTCTTCGGCATCGCCGGGATGCTCTACGCCATCTGGTACGCATCGCCGAGCCCGGACATGACCGGGAAGATCTTCGGCATCGCCGGCGTGGTGCTGGGGCTGGTGTCGGTGATCGCGGTGGTGTGGATCAAGGTCGTGATGCGCAAGGACCTGTTCCGCCCCGAAGCCCTGGAGGGCACCCACTGACCCAGTGACCGATTCACCCGGGGCCGGTCCGGCCCCGATCCCGCCCGGCAGCATGCCGGGCCCCTGCCTGCCGCCGGCCCACCAGAGGCCGGCGCAGTGGAACGACCTTGGCCTTCTGGCCAGCAACTGCCCTGCAATCCAACAACAAGCAAAGCCATCAGGCTGCGGGAGACTGTTCCATGTTCAAACTGCATCGCATCACCCAAACCCTCTGCTGCACCGCCCTGGCGGCCGGCGTCGCCACCGGCGCACAGGCCGGCACCCTGTCCATCGGCCATACCACCTGGGTCGGCTACGGCACCCTGTACCTGGCCCGCGACCTCGGCTTCTTCAAGGAGCAGGGCCTGGACGTCGAGCTGACCACCATGGAAGAGGCCTCGATGTACATGGCCGCCCAGGCGTCCGGCCAGCTCTCCGGTTCGGCCTCGACCATCGACGAAGTGCTCAAGTACCGCTCCGGCGAGTTCTGCTTCAAGGCCGTGGCCGCGCTCGACGACAGCTACGGCGGCGACGGCGTGCTGGTGGGCGACAAGGTCGCCAGCCTGAAGGACCTCAAGGGCCAGTCGGTGGCGGTCAACGAAGGTTCCGTCTCGCAGTTCTGGCTGTCCTACCTGCTCAAGCACAACGGCATGAGCATGGCTGACCTGGATATCCAGAACATGACGGCCGACGACGCCGCCACCGCCTTCATCGCCGGCCGCGTGCCCGCCGCCGTGACCTGGGAACCGCACCTGTCGATGGTGCGCCAGAAGGGCCAGGGCAAGGTGCTGATCGACAGCACCGAGACGCCCGGCGTGATCGTCGACGTGGTGGCGCTGTCCTGCGACGTGATCGAGAAGCAGCCGGAAGACGTCAAGGCGCTGGTCAAGGGCCTGTACAAGGCCGTGCAGTTCACCCGCGACAACCCCGACAAGGCCCACGAGATCATGGCCAAGGGCGTCGGCGGCTACCTGTCGGACCCGAAGGAACTGGCCAATGCGGCCAAGGGCGTGCGCTTCTACGACCAGGTCATGAGCGAGGCGCTGCTGGGCACGCCCGGCAAGCCGGGGCAGATCAAGGGTGTGATCCGCCTGGCCAACGAAACCTGGAGCAGCCTGCAGGGCAAGCGCTTCGATGTCAGCTATGACGACCTGGTCGATACCCGGTTCGTCACCCCGTAAGCGGAGAGCATCATGACTTCCAAGCAGAACTGGCTCAGCCGCTGCCTGACCCCCAAGGTCGAGTTGCCGGCGAAGCTGATATTGAGCGCCAGCACCCTCGGCTGGCTCCTGGTGCTCGGCCTCTGGGCCGGGCTGTCCTACGGCGGCCTGGTGCCGGCGATGTTCCTGCCCACCCCGGGCGCGGTGCTGGAGGCGGCCGGGCGCCTGGGCGCCGACGGCACCCTCGGCAAGCATGTGCTGGCCAGCGTCGAGGTGGTGCTGATCGGCTTCATCCTGTCGTCCCTGGTGGCCGTGCCGCTGGGGCTGCTGATGGGCAGCTTCCGCATCGTCCAGGCCTTGCTCGAACCCCTGGTGAACTTCATTCGCTACCTGCCGGTGACCTCCTTCGTACCGCTGTTCATCCTGTGGATCGGCATCGGCCTGGAGCAGCGGGTGACGGTGATCATCTTCGGCGTGTTCTTCCAGCAGCTGGTGATGATCGCCGACGTCTCCAAGGGCGTGTCCAAGGACCTGATCAACGCCTCCTACACCCTTGGCTCGAACCGCCGCGATGTGATCTTCCACGTGCTCGGCCCGGCATCCTTGCCCGGCGTGCTGGATACCCTACGGGTGACCATGGGCTGGGCCTGGACCTACCTGGTGGTGGCTGAGCTGGTCGCCGCCAGCAGCGGCCTGGGCTACATCAGCCTGAAGGCCATGCGCGGCTTCCAGGTGGACGTGATCTTCCTCGCCATCGCCATCATCGGCCTGCTCGGGCTGGTGACCGACCAACTGTTCCGTCTGCTCCGACTGAAGGTGGCCTCATGGGCGCAGTAACCGCAATGCACAGAGATTCCCCGGTCGGCGTTGCCGCGACCGACAACCAGCAGGCCCGGCTGCGGGTGGAGCAGGTCAGCCTGCGCTACCAGACGCCCGATGGGCAGACCTTCACCGCCCTGGAGAATGTCTCCCTCAGCGTGCCGGACCAGCAGTTCGCGGTGCTGGTGGGCCCCTCCGGCTGCGGCAAGTCGAGCCTGCTCTACCTCACCGCCGGGCTCGCCGAACCCACTTCGGGCAGCATCTTCGTCGGCGGCCAGCGGGTGGAGGGGCCGGGCGCCGACCGCGGCATGGTGTTCCAGAGCTACACGCTGTTCCCCTGGCTCAGCGTGCGGCAGAACATCGAGTTCGGCTTGAAGCGCAAGGGCATGCCCGTCGCCGAGCGCGAGGAGATCGTCGACTTCTACCTCAATGAGGTGGGCCTGGCGCAATTCGCCGACCGTTATCCCAAGCAGCTTTCCGGCGGCATGATGCAGCGGGTGGCGATTGCCCGGGCCTTGGCCAACGACCCGCAGATCCTGCTGATGGACGAGCCCTTCGGCGCGCTCGACAGCCAGACCCGCATGCAGATGCAGCAGTTGCTGCTGCGGGTCTGGGAGCACAGCAAGAAGACCGTGGTGTTCGTCACCCACGACATCGACGAAGCCATCCTGCTGGGTGACCGGGTCTATGTCATGGGCGCGCGGCCGGGGCGGATCAAGCGCGAGATGGACGTGCCCATGCCACGCCCGCGGGACATGGACATGGTGATGGAGCGCCAGTTCATCGAGATGAAGCGGGAAATCCTCGGCCTGTTGCACCACGAGATGGAAGAGCCTCACTGACGCTGCGAGGGACGGGCGGCGTGCACTTCGTCGCCCGTCATCCTGCCCCAGTGCCCGGCACCCAGCCGGGCAGCCGCCGTCTGGGCGTCCGGCGGGCAAGGCAGTTTTTTCATATAGCTCGAAGACAAATTAAGTATTTTCCCTGCCCGGCGGCTTCGGCCAGCATCGGTGCAACAGAAAACGGGACGAGGAGACCCCATCGATGAACGCAGAATTCAAGGCCCAACGCGAAACCCGTGACTACCAGGCAGCCGATGCGGCCCACCACATCCACGCCTTCCTCGACCAGAAGGCGCTGAACGCCGAGGGTCCGCGGGTGATCGTCGGCGGCGAGCGCCTCCACCTCTGGGACAACGACGGCAAGCGTTACCTCGACGGCATGTCGGGCCTGTGGTGCACCAACCTCGGCTACGGCCGCAAGGACCTCACCGCCGCGGCCACCCAGCAGCTGGAGCAGCTGCCGTACTACAACATGTTCTTCCACACCACCCACCCGGCGGTGGTGGAGCTGTCCGAGCTGCTCTTCAGCCTGCTGCCGGGCCACTACAGCCACGCCATCTACACCAACTCCGGCTCCGAGGCCAACGAGGTGCTGATCCGCACCGTGCGCCGCTACTGGCAGATCCTCGGCAAGCCGCAGAAGAAGATCATGATCGGCCGCTGGAACGGCTACCACGGCTCCACCCTGGGCGCCACCGCGCTCGGCGGCATGAAGTTCATGCACGAAATGGGCGGCATGCTGCCGGACATCGCGCACATTGACGAGCCGTACTACTTCGTCAATGGCGGCGACCTGACCCCCGAGGAATTCGGCCTGCGCGCCGCGCGCCAGCTGGAGGAAAAGATCCTCGAGCTGGGGGCCGAGAATGTCGCCGCCTTCGTCGCCGAACCCTTCCAGGGCGCCGGCGGCATGATCTTCCCGCCGGAAACCTACTGGCCGGAAATCCAGCGCATCTGCCGCAAGTACGACGTGCTGCTGTGCGCCGACGAAGTGATCGGCGGCTTTGGCCGTACCGGCGAATGGTTCGCCCACCAGCACTTCGGCTTCGAGCCGGACACCCTGTCCATCGCCAAGGGCCTGACTTCCGGCTACATCCCCATGGGCGGCCTGATCCTCAGCAAGCGCATGGCGGAGGTACTGGTGGAGCAGGGCGGCGTGTTCGCCCACGGCCTGACCTACTCCGGCCACCCGGTGGCGGCGGCGGTGGCGATCGCCAACCTCAAGGCGCTGCGCGACGAAGGCGTGGTCAGCCAGGTGAAGAACGACACCGGCCCCTACCTGCAGCAGTGCCTGCGCGAGGTATTCGGCAACCACCCGCTGGTGGGCGATATCCAGGGCACCGGCTTCGTCGCCGCGCTGCAGCTGGCCGAGGACAAGGCCACCCGCAAGCGCTTCGCCAACGAGAACGATATCGCCTGGCGCTGCCGCACCATCGGCTTCGAGGAAGGGCTGATCATCCGCTCCACCCTCGGCCGCATGATCATGGCGCCGGCCCTGGTGGCCACCCGTGCCGAGATCGACGAGCTGGTCGGCAAGACCAAGATCGCGGTGGATCGCACCGCACAGGAGCTGGGACGGTTCTGAGCCCCCGGCGCCCCGGCTCGCTGACGAGCCGGGGCGCCACCTACCTGATCCGCGCCTGATACGGCGGCTCCTCGGTTCGCGCCGGGCCACCGCGGCGGCGCTCATCCGCGAAAAGCCGTGTGAGACCTGGCATGAACAACAATGACAATCCGCAGGCTCCAGCCCTGGAGTTGAGCACCATCCAGCCCATTTCCCCCGACGAGCGCCATGGGCGCCCACGGGACCTGTTCACCATCTGGTTCGGCTGCAACCTGATCCTGCTGACCGTGATCACCGGCGCGCTGGCGGTGACCGTGTTCAAGCTGCCCTTTTTCTCCGCCCTGGCGGCCCTGGTGCTGGGCAACCTGGTGGGCGGCGTGTTCATGGCCCTGCACTCGGCCCAGGGGCCACAGCTCGGCGTACCGCAGATGGTGCAGACCCGCGGCCAGTTCGGTTCCGTCGGATCCTTGCTGGTGGTGGCCCTCGTCGTGGTGATGTACCTCGGCTTCTTCGCCTCGAACCTGGTGCTGGGCGGCCAGTCGCTGCACGGCCGCTTCCCGGCGGTGGACACCAACGTCGGCATCCTCCTGGTGGGCTTCATCAGCCTGGTGGCGGCGTCGGTGGGCTATCGCCTGATCCACGCCTACACCCGCGTCATGACCTACCTCTCGGGCGCGGTATTGCTGCTGGCCTTCGTCTGGCTGGTGGTCATCCACGGCTTGCCGGCGGACTTCCTGCAGCGCAACGAAACCACCCTGGCCGGATTCCTCGGCACCCTGTCGGTGGCCGCGCTCTGGCAACTGGCCTATGCACCCTACGTGTCTGACTATTCCCGTTATCTGCCGGAAGCCACAGGTTCGCGCAGTGCTTTCTGGTCCAGCTACTGGGGCTGCTGCCTGGGCTCCCTGCTGCCCATGCTGCTGGGGGTGATGGTGGCCCTCGGTATCGAAGGCGATGACGTGGTGGGCGGCCTGATCGCGGCCACCGGCGGCCTCAGCGCCCTGCTGGTGGCGGTGCTCTCCGTCGGCATTGCCGCCACCAATGCCATGAATCTGTACTGCGGCGCCCTGTCCACCATCACCGTGGGGCAGACCCTGGTGCCGTCCTGGTCGGCCGGGGCCGGCGCACGCATCCTCATCTCGCTGATCCTGTTCTCGGGCTCCCTGGCGTTGGCGCTGCTGGGGCAGGACGACTTCATGGTCAACTACACCAACTTC
The DNA here is from genome assembly GCF_049334135.1 of Metapseudomonas cellulosilytica. Classification (NCBI taxonomy): domain Bacteria; kingdom Pseudomonadati; phylum Pseudomonadota; class Gammaproteobacteria; order Pseudomonadales; family Pseudomonadaceae; genus Metapseudomonas; species Metapseudomonas cellulosilytica. Next base: position 176,059 of record NZ_JBHZGN010000007.1, read on the forward strand.
ATCCTCCTGCTGCTCTATGTGCTGGTGCCCTGGAGCGCGATCAACCTGGTGGACTACTACCTGGTGGCCCATGGGCGCTACGACCTGCCGTCCTTCTTCCGGCGCGATGGCGGCATCTACGGCCGCTGCAACTGGACGGCGGTGAACTGCTACCTGCTGGGCATCCTGGTACAGATTCCGTTCATGTCCACTGCCCTCTACACCGGCCCGGTGGCCGAGGCCATGGGTGGCGCCGACATCTCCTGGATCGTCGGCCTCGGCGTGATCTCGCCCATCTACTACTTCGCCTGCCGCTTCGGTGGCCGCACCCGCTCGCTGCAACAGGCCGCCCAGGGAGGTGCCCGATGAGCCGCCGTACCGGATTCTTCTTCGATGAGCGCTGCTTCTGGCATGCGGCCGGCCTGCACAGCCTGGTGCTGCCAGTGGGTGGCTGGTTGCAGCCGCCCAGCGGCTCCGGACACGCCGAATCGCCGGAAACCAAGCGCCGGCTGAAGAGCCTGATGGACGTGTCCGGGCTGAGCGATCGGCTGGTGCTGTCCAGCGCGCCGATGGCCAGCGAAGAGGACTTGCTGCGGGTCCACCCGGCCCAGTACCTCGCGCGCTTCAAGGCCATGAGCGATGCGGGCCACGGCGAACTGGGCGAAGAAGCCGCGGTGGGGCCGGGCACCTATGAAATCGCCCGGCAATCGGCGGGCCTGGCCATCGCCGCGGTGGACGCGGTGCTGCGCGGCGAGCTGGACAATGCCTATGCGCTGTCGCGGCCGCCGGGCCACCACTGCCTGGCGGATCGCGGCATGGGTTTCTGCTACCTGGCGAACATCGCCATTGCCGTGGAGACTGCCAAAGCCCGCCACGGTGTTGGCCGCGTGGCGGTGCTGGACTGGGATGTGCACCACGGCAACGGCACCCAGTCGATCTTCTACGAGCGCGACGACGTGCTGACCCTGTCGATCCATCAGGACAACTGCTTCCCCGTCGGCGAAGGCGCGGTGGAGGAGCGGGGCAGGGGGGCGGGGCTTGGCTACAACCTCAACCTGCCGCTGTTCCCCGGCAGCGGCGACGATGCCTATCGCTACGCCATGGAGCGGGTCATCGTGCCGGCGCTGGAGCGTTTCGAACCGGAGCTGATCGTGGTCGCCTGCGGTTTCGACGCCAACGGCGTGGACCCGCTGGCGCGGATGCTGATGCACAGCGAATCCTTCCGCGCCATGACGGCCACCCTCCGCGAGGCCGCCGATCGCCTCTGCGGCGGGCGCCTGGTGCTGGTGCACGAAGGCGGCTACGCGGAAGCCTATGTCCCCTTCTGCGGCCATGCGGTGATCGAGGAGCTGTCCGGCATCCGCACCGAAGTCACAGACCCCTTCCTGCCCATGCTGGAAGGGCAGCAACCGAACGAGGAATTCCGCGCCTTCCAGCGCCGGGCGATCGACCGGATGGCCTTGGCGTTCCAGGTCTGAAAGAACACAGCGGTGCTCGCCACCGCCCAGAAGTCGGGGCTGTTCCCAGCCCGACGACGAACCGCCGGTACAGGGCCGGCAGTTCGCTCACCACAGCTGCTAGGCAGTGTTACGGCGCTCGGGGTGCTGCCCGCGCGCCGTTTTTTTATGGGCGGGTTGTGCAACAGGGCAAATCCTTTGTAGGGGCGAATTCATTGGCTATGTCTGCATTAAGTGTTGCTAGAACGTCCTGAGCCAAGCTGATTATCGAGCGGGCGGCGAGTCCCTGTTTCGCCCTCCCGGGCGAGTCCCTTTTTCAAACGACGGATGGCCGCCCCCCAAAAAGGAACCAAAAGGCTTGCCCCTACATCCGGGTTTGGCTTCGCCAAACTCCCCTCGCTCCATCGTTGCGCCGGGGGCCCGGCGTGAGGGGCCATCCATGGCCCCGCACGCCTCTCGCGGCATCCATGCCGCTCGTCCCCCTGCGCAACGCTTCCGCTCGGCCTCCTGACGGGGCGCAGTCGCTGCCCCACCGCTTCTGCGCCGGTTCAGGCACTGACCAGGCATCAGGACTGCCGCGCCCTGTCAGGCGCGAGTCACCCCTCTCCCGGCGGGAGAGGGGCCGGAGGTGAGGGAAGTGTCAGGCGGGTACGAAGGTCTGAAGGGGCCGTACTAGACGCCTCTATTCGGTTCTGCAACAGCTAGCGCAGACATAGCCAATTCATTCGCCAAGCAGACCGGAGGTCTGCCCCACACGTCCCATGGGGGCTGCTTCGCATCCCTTGGCGAATGAATTCGCCCCTACAGACCGTAGGATGGGTGGAGCTTGCGATACCCATGCGGACAGGACTGATGGGTATCGCAAGCTCGCGGAACGCCGCCCGACCCATCCTTGAAATGGCTCGGTGCTTGCCTGATTCGCGAATGAATTCGCCCCCACAGGAAAACCACGACTCCCGGGCCGGCAGGGGAAATTGCGGCCAACCCCGAAGCCACCTGGCCAGTCGCATTGTTCGCGATCCGCAAACTCTGATATCGGCAAAAGCGGCATTGTTGGAGGAGGGCGCCTTTTGTAGTTTGGGCCTGCCGCACGGGCCGTGCCGGCGGGGCTGCCTCCCCGCGGGGGCGCGGTCGCGGCCACCGGCAAACACATAACAACAAGGTCAATGCCATGCGTCCTCACCCATCCCGCTCCCGATCGATTTCGCTTGCTTCCCGTTCCCGCGCCCCGATTCCGGCTGGCCGTCCAGACGTGCGGCAGCGCCGTGCCTAGCCGGTGTCCGGCTGGCTGACGCCGGCACCGCAACCCCGATAGCAGATGCCCCATCGCGCGGCCCGCGAAGTCGCGCGAACGGGCGGCCTTTGCCCCGAAAACAAGAACACCAGCAGGAACATCCTGAATGCGCGTCAACAACAGCCGGGTCACATCATCGGCGCTGGGCACCCTGATGCTGGGTGCCGGCCTCCTTTCCTCCTGGAACGCCCAGGCCTCGGGCATCCCCTTTGCGGGCAACCGGCCGCAGAGCTTCCAGTTCAGCTCGGACTTCACCGAGCCCTACGATTCCTTCGGCCAATACGTGCAGTGGAACGACGACAGCAAGCGCTTCGACGATGACGGCGACAAGGTCAAGGGCAGTGGCACCGACACCTACGTGGGCCTGTCCTCGCTACTGCACTACTGGAAAGTCGACGGCCTGCCGAACAACGGCTTCATCGCCAGCATCACCGTGCCGGAAGTGGCGGTGCGCGGGAACGGCGTGCGCGTCAGCGGCCTGGGCGACCCGCTGGTCGGCGGCCTGGTCTGGTACAACCCGACGCCGCTGCGCACCCTCGGTGCCCAGGCCTACGTCCAGGTGCCGGTGGGCGCCGACTCGGTGAGCAGCGACACCTGGTCCTTCTGGCCGTCGCTCTTCTACAACGAGTGGTTCGACAAGGTGAACGTCGACCTGCTGGTGGGCGGCATCCTCCGTGGCGACGGCCCGCACGATACCGAACCGGGCAACACCTTCCACGCCAACCTGCGCCTTGGCTACAACGTGATCGACCGGCCCACCTACCAGATGACGCCGTTCTTGAGCTACGACCACCAGAAGACCTGGGGTTCCGACGACCGCTGGGGCCGGATCATCCCCGACTCCGAATCCAACGAAACCGCCCTCGGCGCCGGCGTGCTGTTCCAGCTCAAGCCGGGCATCCAGAGCCTCTACGCCCAGAAGATGTGGGACCAGGTCTCGCTGCACTACTCCAAGGGCGTGCACGGCCGCAATACCAGCGTCACCGACGGCCTGTTCCTGCAGCTCTGGCACTACTGGTGAGCCCTCCATCCCGCTGATTCCTCCCGCCGCCAAGCGCGCGGCGGGCCTTCGATCCCCTGGAGAATCGACATGAACGACGAACAGAAACTCGCCACCTCGCGGCGCAACTTCATCAAGGCCGCCGGTGCCGGCACCGCCGCCATGGCCCTCGGCGGCCTGGTGGCCAGCAAGGCGAGCGCCGCCGAAACCCCCTTCGACAGCGAACACGACATCGTGGTCTGCGGCGGCGGTGGCGGCGGCCTGCCCACCGCGCTGTTCGCCCGCTGGCTGGGCAACGATGTGGTCATCCTGGAGAAGGCCGCGAGCCCTGGCGGCACGGCGGCCAAGGCGGCGTTCTGGTACTGGGTGCCGAACAACAAGGCCATGCGCGACGCCGGCATGAGCGACCCCAAGGCAGACTTCCTGCGCTATGTGGCGCGCCTCACCCGGCCGCAATCCTTCGACCCGGCGTTGCCGAAACTCGGCCTGAGCGACTGGGAGTACGAAATGTGCGAGGCCATCTATGACAGCGCTTCGCCCGCCGCCGAGCTGCTGGCCGAGAAGGACGCCTTGCCCTATCGCCATTGCGCCGACGTGCCGGACTACTGGTGCGAGATGCCCGAGGACAAGGCCCCCAAGGGGCGCGTGCTGGTGCCTCGCGATGCGCGCCCGAGCATGTCCGACGGCGGCCGCGTGGCGATCCGCACCCTGACCGCCGCCGCCCGCCGCGATGGTGTGGTGATCCGCACCGGCCATCGGGTCACCCGCGTGATCACCAACGAACAGGGCGCCGCCATCGGCGTCGAGGTGGAGACCGAGGAAGGCACCCTGCAGCGGGTGCGTGCGCGCAAGGCGGTGATCTTCGCCAGCGGCGGCTTCACTCACGATGCGGAGCTGCGCCGCAACTTCCTCAACGCACCGGTCTACGGCGGTTGCGCCACCCTCACCAACGAGGGCGACTTCATCCGCATCGCCAGCGAACTGGGTGTGCAGCTGCGCAACATGAACTATGCCTGGCATTGCCCGATCCTGCTGGAGAAGGCGCTGGCCAAGGACGGCTCCATGTCCGGCATCTTCACCATGACCGGCGATTCCATGCTCATGGTGAACAAGTACGGCAAGCGCGTCATGAACGAAAAGACCGTCTACAACGAGCTGGTGCCGGGCTTCTTCCAGTGGGATGGCAGCAAGGCCGAGTACCCCAACCTGGTGATGATCTCCGTCTGGGACCAGCGCGCCCAGACCTACTGCGCCAGCGACGAGTACGGCTCGCCCATCGTGCCGGCCGGCGGCAACGACCGTCATGTGATCAAGGGTGACACCCTGGAAGCCCTGGCCAAGGCCATCGGCGAGCGCCTGGAAAAATACCGCTCCGAAACCGGCGGGCTGACGCTCGCGGACGACTTCCTCACCAATCTGAAGACCAGCATCGGACGCTTCAACGAACTGGCGAAGGCCGGCAAGGACAGCGACTTCCATCGCGGTGAGCTGACCGTCGAACAGCTCTTCAACGGCAGCGTGAAGCCGGGCGAGAAGCGCGAGAACCCGACGCTCCACCCGCTGGCGGGAGAGGGGCCGTACTACGCCGCGCTCATCACCGGCGGCAACCTGGACACCAAGGGCGGGCCCAAGACCAACTCCCACGGCCAGGTGCTGGACAACGCCAACCAGCCCATCCCGGGACTCTACGGCGTCGGCAACTGCGTCGCCTCGGCCTCCGGCCGCGCCTACTGGGCCGGCGGTGCGACCCTCGGGCCGATCCTGGCCTTCGCCTACCGCGCCGCGAACAAGGCCCACCTCGAATCCAAGAAGGCCTGACGGCCGCCACTTCCGCGAGGTAATCACCATGCGACACCTCATCGAATCCGCGCTGGCCCTGGGCATGCTGCTCACCGTCGGCGGCTTGGCCCAGGCCGACGACCTGGCCCTGGCCGAAAAGCTGACCAGCAATCACTGCGCGGTCTGCCACACCTTCAAGCAGGGCGAGCCCCATGGCCAGGGCCCCAACCTCTACGGGCTGATCGGCCGCAAGGCGGGCAGCGCGGCCGGTTTCACCTACTCCGACGGCTTCCGCCAGGCCATGGCCGACAAGACCTGGGACAGCCAGTTGCTCGATGCCTGGCTGGCCGACACCCAGGCCGTGGCACCGGGCAATGCCATGACCTACTTCCAGGATGACCCGGCCAAGCGCGCGCGGATCATCCAGTACGTCCAGTCCCTGCACTGATTCCTTCGACAGCGAACCGGGAGATTCCCATGCTGAGTACACAGACCATGACCGACGAGCAGCGCAAATCGGTTGCCCTGGAATACCTGAAAGCCTTCGACAACGGCGGCATCACCTCCACCGGCGGCAGCATCCTCGACCTCTTCGCCGAGGACGCCCAGGTGCTGTTCCCCAAATGGGGCCTGGCCACCGGCCGTGAGCAGATCGGCCGGATGTTCGGCGACCTCGGCGGCCGCCTGAAGTCGATCACCCACGACTACTCGCACTTCAACTGGATCTTCTCCGGCGCAGACACGCTGGTCTGCGAAGGCACCAGCTTCGGCGAGCACGTCGAAGGTCCGTGGCGGGCCGGCGTGCCGAGCTGGGGGGCGGGGTACTGGTGCGATGTGTTCGAGATTCGCGACTGGAAGATCCAGCGCTGCTTCATCTACCTCGATCCCGACTACGGCGGCCGCGACACCGCGCGCTATCCCTGGCTGAACCTCTGAGGGCGCGGGCGGGCGTTCCCGGCGAGCGTCCGCCTCATCCGACTTTCCCGCGAGGAGCGAACATATGGGTATCACCGACTGGAAGCATTGGCTGGTCATCATCGTCGTCGCCGTCCTGCTGTTCGGCACCAAGCGCCTGAAGACCCTCGGGCCGGACCTGGGCGAGGCCATCAAGGGCTTTCGCCGGAGCATGGGCACGGAAGCGGCGGACAGCCCGCCGGTGGCGCCGGCCCCGTCGCCCGCCATTGGCCAGACGGTGGTGCAGGCAGCCAGCCCTGACGCCGAGGTGCCGGCGCCCTCGTCCAGGGGCTGAGGTGGTTCGATGGGATGACGAGTGGTGATACAGCTATATTGCGCTCGTAATATTACGAATGTAATTTAAGTCCATCGCTCGAATCCCCGAGCCCTATCCCTGGAGTCATGAACATGAGCGAACAGAAGCACCAAGGCGTTGCCCTGATCACCGGCGCGTCCACCGGCATCGGTGCCACCTATGCCAAGCGCCTGGCCGAGCGGGGTCACGACCTGCTGCTGGTCGCCCGTGACCAGAACCGTCTGGAAGCCCTTGCTGCTCAACTGCGCGAGCAGTCCGGGGTGAAGGTGGAAGTGATGAAGGCCGACCTGACCGACAAGGCCGATCTGAACCGCGTGGCCCAGCGCCTGCGTAGCGACGCCGCTATCAGCACCCTGGTGAACAACGCCGGTGTGGCCGTCAGTGGCAGCCTGCTGGACGCCGACCTGGACCGCTTCGACGCCATGATCCAGCTCAACGTGGTGGCCGTGACCCACCTGGCTGCGGCGGCCGCGGCGAACTTCGTCGCCCAGGGGCGCGGTACCCTGATCAACATCGCCTCGGTACTGGCCCTGGCGCCGGAAATGTTCAACGGCACCTACAGCGGCACCAAGGCCTATGTGCTCAACCTCAGCCAGTCGCTGAACAAGGAAGTGGGGGACAAGGGTGTGCGTGTGCAGGTGGTGCTGCCGGGGGCGACCCGTACCGAGATCTGGGAGCGCTCGGGCACCGGCATCGAGAACATCCCCCAGGAAATCCTGATGGACGTGGGCGAGATGGTGGACGCCGCGCTGGCCGGCCTGGACCAGGGCGAGCTGGTGACCATTCCTTCGCTGCCCGAACAGGCTGACTGGGAACGCTTCACCGCCGCGCGCTTCCACATGGCGCCGAACCTGTCCCGGTCGGAGGCCGCCGCCCGTTACAAGGCCTGACCAGGTACATGAAAGCAAAGGCCGGGCAATTGCCCGGCCTTTTCGCGAATGAATTCCCTCCTACGGGGGAACGTGGCGCGTAGGGGGGTAGGGTGGGCTTCAGCCCACGCGACTCCCTTGGTGGGCTGAAGCCCACCCTACAGCCGCTGCATCAGGCAAACACGAAGTACTTGCGCACCGTCTCCACCACTTCCCAGGTGCCTTTCATTCCGGGTTCGATGACGAATACGTCGCCGGCCTTCAGGTGCTTCGGCTCTTCGCCTTCGGGGGTGATGATGCAGTAGCCATCGAGGAAATGGCAGAACTCCCACTTCTCGTAGTTCACCTCGAACTTGCCGGGGGTGCAGATCCAGGTGCCCATGATCTTGCTGCCGTCCTGGGAGACGTAGGCGTTGAGGTTCACGGTGTGCGGGTCGCCGCCGATGCGCTTCCATTTGGTGGCATCCACCACCGGAGTGGGGCAGGTTTCGCGCAGAACGGTGATGAAGTCGGACATTTCAGCTCCAAACGATCTGATGAAAGGTCCGTCACCATAGGTCTAATACCGTGCCGGGAGTTGTCTGGATTCGACCCCGAGGTGCCTGTATGCGCGCCAGCAGAAGTGGCAAAAGGGCGCTAAGTTGAATTCCAGGGGTCAGGTCTCCGGCCTCAGGCGGCGGCCCGCGACGGGTTGCCTTGGCAGTAACCCTGTGGGGCGGTCGCTCCGCAAGGAGGTGCTCCCATGAACACCCAGTGGTTCAGGCACGATAACGCCGCCTCGGATGGCAGCTTCGACAAGTGGTGGGATACCTACGGCGAGTGGTTCGACTCCCAGGACCAGCTGTTCAGCGGCGAGAGCGGTATCCAGCGCCTGCGAGCCCCGGACGGCCAGGTGCTGTACAGCAAGCGCCAGATCAACCATTTCCACCGCGATCTGGTCCATCCCTTCGGTGAACCCACCATCCTCCATGAGATGAAGGCCTTGCAGGCACTGGCCCAGCTGGGTATCCGAGTGCCCAAGGTGGTGTTCAGTGCCGCGCGCAAGACCGAGACCGAATGGCAGGCGCTGCTCATCACCGAAAGCCTGGATGGCTTCATCAGCCTCGAGCAATGGTATGGCCAGCCGGCATCGCCCGAACTCCGCCAGCAACTGATCCAGCAACTGGCCAACACCGTCGGACGCATGCACCGCGCCGGCTGGGAGCATGGCCGGCTCTACCCGAAGAACATCTTCGTCAAGGTCAGCGGCGATCAGGAGAAGAAGGTGGAGATCGCCTTGCTGGGCCTGGCCAAGAGCTGCCACCGCCTGACCGCCCACAGCGCCTCCCTGCATGACTTCGAGCAGTTCAAGCAGCACCGCAAGCCCATGCCGGATGATGACTGGAAGGCCTTTGCCAGCGCCTACGGGGATGTCATGGAAAGCGACTACGTGCGTTGAATGGCCGCCGGCCAATCGCGAACAGGTTCGCGGTGGCCGCCCGGTCCTGCAATTTTGTCCAAGAAAGCCGACGTGCCACGGAGTAAGGTGGCGCCCATGGACCAGAGCAATCACATTCCCAGCTGCCTGCCCGGCGTTCGCCTGATCGACGCCCAGTACCAGCACTTCAGCTTCCCCCGGCACTTCCACCTGGAGTACCACCTGGGGCTGCTGGTGCGCGGCGGGCAGCGTTACCTGCACCAGGGTGAACGCCACCAGGCCGGCGCCGGGGATGTGCTGCTGATGGCGCCGGAACAGATCCACGATGGTGCCAGCATCGATGGCGCGGGCTACCAGCTTCGCGTGCTGGCGTTCGACCCGCAGTGGCTGGACGAAGCCAGCCGCAGCCTCAGCGACGGCCGTCAGGGCGCGCCGCGCCTGACCACCAGCATCCTCCGCGATGCCGGCCTGCGCGGCCAGCTGCAGGGCCTGCACAGCGCCTTGCTGCAAGGCTCGCGGCTGGAGCAGGAGAGCCTTCTCTGGCCGGCCCTGGCCAATCTGCTGGAGCAGGGCTCCACCCTGCGCATCCGCGAGCCGGAGCAGGGCTTCGACGCGCGCACCTGGAAACAACTGCGGGAGTGGCTGGAATCGCGCCTGGATTCGCCGCCTTCACTGGAGGAACTGGCCGCGTTCTGCGGCCTCAGCCCCTGGCAGGCCCTGCGTCGCTTCAACCGCCAGTGCGGCCTGCCGCCGCACCAGTGGCTGACCCAGTTGCGACTGGAGCGGGCGCTGCCACGGGTGTTGCGCGGCGAGAACCTGAGCGAAGTCGCCCTGGACCTGGGCTTCTACGACCAGGCGCACTTCTCGCGACTGTTCCGCCGTACCTACGGCGTGCCACCGGCCAAGCTGCGCAACCGCTGACGCCCATCCCCGCTTAACCCTCACGATCCTGGAGAATTTTCATGCAGGAGACTTCCGTCTTGCTGTCGCTGGCGGCCGTGTTCGCCATCGCCCTGGTCAGCCCCGGACCCGACGTCGCGCTGGTGGTCCGCACCGCCGTGCACCAGGGCCGCCGTGCCGGCCTGCTCAGCGCCCTGGGCCTGGCCTGCGGCATCCTCATCCACGGCACCCTGGTGCTGACCGGCGTGGCGCTGCTGGTCAGCCGCTCACCCATCCTCTTCGATCTGCTGCAGCTGCTGGGGGCGAGCTACCTCGGTTGGCTGGGCGTTAGCGCGGTGCGGGCCTGGCTGCGGCGCGGGCAGGGCGGTGGCGGGAGCCTGGACGGCGCACTGGCACCGTCCGCCCTGGGACCCTGGCTGCGCGGGCTGGCCACCAACCTGTTCAATCCCAAGGCCCTGGTGTTCTTTCTCGCCCTGCTGTCGGGGCTGATCCCGGCGGACATGTCCGTCGCCGGCAAGCTGGGGGCCGCCGCCATCCTCTTCGGCATGGGCCTGGCCTGGTTCAGCCTGCTCGGCCTGATGCTCACCCGTGGCCGCAACCAGCAGCTGCTGCTGCGCGCCGCGCCGGCCATCGACCTGGCCTGTGGCCTGGTGTTCCTGCTGGTGGCCCTGGGGCTGGTGGGGCGATTGCTGGCACCGGGGGTTTGGCAGTAGAGCCATCATCACTGGCGGTTACGGTCATTGCCGCGCGCTCTGGGCTGCCGGACAATCCCGGCATTCCCCGACGAGCCGGACGCCATGCACACCATATTCTTCGCCCATGCCAACGGCTTTCCTTCGGCCACCTACGGCAAGCTCTTCGCCGCGCTGGCGCCGGACTTCCGGGTCGAGCACCTGGAGCAGCACGCCCATGACCCGCGTTTCCCGGTGAACGACAACTGGGAAAACCTGGTGGACGAACTCATCCACCACCTGCAGGAGCGTGGCGAGCCGGTGTGGGGGCTGGGCCATTCCCTCGGCGGCGTCCTGCACTACCACGCCGCCCTGCGCCGGCCGGACCTTTATCGCGGCGTGGTGATGCTGGACTCCCCGGTGCTGACCCTGGCCGACCGCATCGTCATCCGCGCCGCCAAGCGTTTTGGCTTCATCGACCGCATCACGCCCGCCGGGCGCACCCTGGGCCGTCGCGAGGAGTTCGGCGATTTCGACGAAGCCCGTGATTATTTCGCCGGCAAGACCCTGTTCCGCCGCTTCGACCCGGACTGCCTGGACGCCTATGTCCGGCACGGCCTGGCGCGCCGGGGCGAAACCTTGCGGCTGAAGTTCGATGCGGCCACCGAGATCAGCATCTACCGCAGCGTGCCGCACTGCACGCCGGGGCGCCCGCAGCAGCTCGAAGTACCGCTGGCCCTGGTGCGCGGGCGCCACAGCCGCGTGGTCCTGCCGCACCATGCGCGACTGGTGAAACGCGTGCCGCAAGGCGAGTACCTGTCGCTGCCGGGCGGACACATGTTCCCCCTCGAGCGCCCCGAGGAGACCGCCGATCTGCTCAAGACCCTCATCGATCGCTGGAACGCCCGTCGTCAGGAGGCTCGCGCATGACTGCCCAGGTCGAAGAAATCCGCCTCAACCTGCCCCATATCGAGTTGGCCGCGCACCTCTACGGCCCGGAGGACGGGCAGCCGGTGATCGCCCTGCATGGTTGGCTCGACAACGCCAACAGCTTCGCCCGCCTGGCCCCACGCCTGCCGGGGTTGCGCATCGCCGCCCTGGACTTCGCCGGCCACGGGCTTTCGTCCCATCGCGCCCCGGGCGCCAGTTACCTGCTCTGGGATTACGTCGCCGATGTGCTGCTGGTGGCCGAACAACTGGGCTGGGAGCGTTTTTCCCTGCTGGGCCACTCCATGGGCGCCATCGTTTCGGTGATGCTGGCCGCCTCCATGCCGGACCGGATCGAGCGCCTGGCGCTGATCGACGGTCTGATGCCCTACACCGGCGAGGCCGAACAGGCGCCCGCGAAACTGGGCGAAGCCCTGCGGGCGCAGCTGGCGCTGCCGGACAAGCGCAAGCCGGTCTACGCCGATATCGACCGTGCGGTGCAAGCGCGCATGCGCGGCACCGGTGCGGTCAGCCGCGAAGCTGCCGAACTCCTGGCCCGGCGCGGGCTGATGCCGGTGCATGGTGGCTACACCTGGCGCACCGACAGCCGCCTGACCCTGCCATCGCCGCTGCGCCTGACCCGCGCCCATGCCCTGGCCTTCGCCCGGGCGGTGCAGTGCCCGGCCATGCTGGTGCTGGCCGAGGAGGGCCTGCTGCACGTGGAGCCGAACTTCGCCAGTCTTCTGGAGGGGTTGTCCTTCGAGGTTCGCCTTCTCCCCGGCAAACACCACCTGCATCTGGACGACGAGGCGGGCGCGCAGGCCGTAGCAGACTGTTTCAATCCCTTCTTCGCGATTCCTTGACTTGCACCCGCCAACCGGGAAGGCTGGCGGCTTTTGGTCAAGGAGCAGGGGTATGAGCGACCATCGCGGCAAAGGAGCGCAGGGCGGTGCGGCCAGGGGCCATCGACAGGAAAAGGCTGCGAAGCTGGTCCAGACTGCTCAATCCAGGATTCATCGATAAGGATGCGCATGCGCCTCACCTTTCTTGTCGGCCTGCTGCTGACCACGTCCGTCCAGGCTGCCGACCTGCCCGACAGCCATGACCTGGCGGCCCTGCCACGCTTCTCCCACGCCGAGATCACCGATTTCAGCGAGTCCCCCGCTCAGGAGCGGGTCTTCCCGCAGAGCTCGATCCGCCGCATCAGCAACCAGCTGCGCATGGAACGCAAGGTGGATGCCGAGGGCAAGCAGACCTCGGTGACCTACCGCCTGCCCGCCGGCCACAGCTCCTTTGATGCCTTCGACCGCGCCCGCCAGGACCTGCTGGCCGGCGGCGCGGAGCTGCTCTACTGGTGTCAGGGGCGAGACTGCGGCTCGAGCAACCTCTGGGCCAATGCCATCTTCGGCAACTCGAAGCTCTACGGCCCGGACGAGCAGCAGGCCTACCTCCTGTTGCGCCTGGCCGAGCCGCGCCAGGACAGCCTGCTGGCGCTCTACAGCATCACCCGCGGCAATCGCCGGGCCTACTTGCACGCCGAGCAACTGGACGCCAGCGCCCCCCTGGGCGACCTGCTGCCCACGCCCGACACCCTGATGCGCGAGCTCAAGAGCAGCGGCGAACTGCACCTGGCGCGCCTGCCGGCCGAACCGCCGGCCACCTGGGCGACCCTTCTGGCGCGTTGCCTGAACCTCGACAGCACCCTGCGCATCAGCCTGTCCGGCCCCGGTGCCGAGGCCTGGCGCGAGGCGCTGGTGGCGCAGGGCGTGCGCGCTTCGCGGCTGGAACTGGGCGAGGGCGGCGAGCCCGGCCTGCATCTGAACCTGCTGCGCTGAGTAACAGCCAGCATCAGTCTCTATGCTTGTGCCTGCCGAATGCGCGTTGCGTGCAGGCAGGCACGGCCTTTCCCTTGTGTAAGCCGGAGTGATCCACGGATGTTCAACAACGACCGACTTTTGGTGCAGATCCTCCTGTTGGCCTTGCTCGGCGCCAGTCTCTGGGTGCTTGCCCCCTTCGTCTCGGCTCTGTTCTGGGCCGCGGTGCTGGCCTTCGCCAGCTGGCCGCTGATGCGCCTGCTGAGCCATGCCCTGAACGGCCGCGAGTCCACTGCCGCCGCGTTGCTCACCGCAGGCTGGATGATTTTGGTGGCGCTGCCCTTGGTCTGGTTGGTGAGCAACGTGGCCCAGCATGTGCGCGATGCCACCGAACTGGTGAAGGACGTGCAGATGGAGGGCCTGCCGCCACCGCCGGACTGGTTGATGCATATTCCCCTGGTGGGCGAGCGCCTGGTGCGCGTCTGGCACTCGATCGACGCCCAGGGTGCGGCCTTCTTCGCCAGCCTCAAGCCCTACATGGGGCAGGCCGGCAACTGGGTCCTGGCGCGCACTGCGCAGGTGGGCGGCGGCATGATGGAACTGGTGCTGAGCCTGGTGCTGGTGTTCTTCTTCTACCGCGACGGGCCGCGTATGGCGGCCTTCGTCGAACGCGCCCTGGAGCGGCTGATCGGCGACCGCGCCGAGCACTACCTGGCACTGGTGGCCGGTACCGTGCAGCGGGTGGTCAACGGCGTGATCGGCACCGCCGCCGCCCAGGCGCTGCTGGCCCTGATCGGCTTCTGGATCGCCGGCGTGCCCGGCGCCCTGCTGCTCGGCATCGTCACCTTCGCATTGAGCCTGATTCCCATGGGCCCGCCGCTGGTCTGGGTGCCGGCCACCGCCTGGCTGGTCTGGCACGGCGACTACGGCTACGCGGTGTTCCTCGGTATCTGGGGCATGTTCATCATCAGCGGCGTGGACAACGTGCTCAAACCCTACCTCATCAGCCGCGGCGGCAACCTGCCGCTGGTGGTGGTGCTGCTCGGGGTGTTCGGCGGCATCCTCGCCTTCGGCTTCATGGGCCTGTTCCTCGGCCCGACCCTGCTGGCCGTGGCCTACAGCCTGATTTCCGACTGGATCGGTCAGCCCCATCCGCAACTGGTGGTCCCCACCGACGCCAAGGACAAGGAAGACCGGCCCTCCTGAGGATTGGGGGGGCTTGCCATTCCAGAGGCTGGAGGGGGCATGCCTCGCCAGGGCAAGGAACCTCATCAGGAACTATTGGATGACGCACTGGAGATGTCGGAACAGACCGACGTCTGAACATCCATAGCAGTGATCCAGGTTAGATCGTTGCTAGCCAACCGAAGCACTCATGCATCGATCTTGTGCTATCAGCAGCCTCCTCGGTATTCGCGGAGGATACCTATCGGCTGCTCAGTATTCCGCCAAGAAATAGCGCACCGCTCATTCTGTGCTCGCACCGTAACCGTCTTCACCCAGGAAGCGAACAATCTGCTCGCGCAGCCAGCGCTCGGCGACATCGCAGTCCTGCATGCCGCTCCATACCATTGACAACTTCGCCGGCACTATTTCGAAGGGTGGCGGCTCCGCGCGCAACTCCCCGCCCGCGACCAACTCGCCCGCGGCATAGTCCGGCACCGTGGCGATCATCTCGGAGTTGGCCAGTAGCGCACGCAGACCGTTGAACTGGGGTATGGCTAGCGCCATTACCGCTGGCGGTCACCCGGAAGCGTGCTGCTTCGCCCGTCTCATTGAGCAAAACTGGGGTCAGCCAGCCTGTCCAGACAACAGGTGGTGGATCTGAATCGCAATGCCTTCGGTTTGGTAACGCCTGGCCCGCGCCTCAATGCGTTGTTCGGCACGGGTGACTCGGTTGTGGTGGCGCAGATGTTCTAGCCAGGACTCGTCGAAGAAGAACTCCGACCAGCGGCGGGGGTTCTCCGTATCCTGCATCAGCCCCCAGGAGAACGAGCCGTTGCGCTGGCGCATACGCTGTACGTCGACCATCGCCGCCTGGAAGGCCAACCAGTGCTCGGGGGCGATGTCGTATTCGAGGGTGACCATCACAGGCCCGTGGTCAGGGTCGTGGCCGGCGATCAGCACTGGTACCGGCCAGTGCAGCGAGGGAGCCAGGTCTTCCGCCTCGGTGATCGGCAACTTGAACCATACAGTGGTGCCGACACCCAACAGCAAAGCCGCGGCGGCGGCACAGAGCGCCAGTGGAATCGAGCTGTGACTGGCGATGAAGCCCCAGAGCATGCCTCCAGCGGCCATGCTGCCGAAGAACACCAGGATGTACACCGACAGCGCCCGGGCCCGGACCCAGCTCGGCACCGAGGTTTGCGCCGCAACCTGCAGGTTCGACAGCACCGCGATCCAGGCCGAACCACTGAGCAGCATCACTGGAATCAGCAGGTACAAGTCGCGCACGAAAGCCAGGGCGACTATCACCAGCGCGTACACCAGGCTGGCCAGGGCAACCATCCAATCAGCGCGGATATAGGGACGCAGACGCGGCAGCAGCATGGCCCCAGCGATCGCGCCGACGCCGACGCTGCCGAGCAACAGCCCGAAGTCGGTGGCGCTGCCCGCCAGTTCGGTGCGCACGATCAGCGGCAGCAGCGACATGCCGGCACTGGCACCGAAGAAGAATGCCAGGGCGCGGACCATCACTGCCTGCAGCGGCTTTGAGGCGCGGCTATGGCGCCAGCCGGCGCGAATCGCACCGAACAGCCGCTCCGCTGGCAATACCGCCGGAGCCACTTCACGGTGCCAGAAGAACAGCACCGCGATCACTGCGAAGAACGACAGGGCATTCAGGGCGAACGTCGCCCAGGGACCGCTCAGGCTGACCAGTACCCCGGCGATCGCCGGTCCGACAGCGCGCGCCACGTTCACCCCGACGCTAGACAAGGCGATGGCGGCCGGCAGCTCGGTCTTGTCCACCAACTCGGGGGTCAGGGCAGACCAGGCGGGCATCATCAAGGCTGTGCCGATGCCCATGCCGAGCGTCAACAGCAATAGCAGCGGTGCCGTGATCAACCCAATCAGGGTCAGCAGGGCCAGCCCCATGGCGACCAGCGCCATCCACAGCTGCACCCGCAGCAGGTAGCGGCGCCGGTCGACGATATCAGCCATGGCCCCGGCCGGTAGCGCCAGAAAGAACATCGGCGCGGAGCCGGCGACCTGGACCAGCGCCACATGCATCGGGCTGGCGGACAACGAAGTCATCAGCCAGCCGGCGCCCACCTCGTGCATCCAGGTGCCGATGTTCGAGGCGATGCTTGCCAGCCACAGCCAGCGAAAGGTGGCATGGCGCAGTGGGCTCCAGGGGGAGGTGGCGGGTGGGGTCATGGTCAGAGCCAGCCTTTCAGAGGGTATTCGAGAATCAGATATATACGGTCGATATCATCCGCAGCCTGGGCGTCGTTGCCACGATGGATAACGTGCGACAGGTTCAGCATGAGGTCCTTCGCTGGACCGGACGGGATGACATAGCGCAGGTCAAGATCGCGCTCCCAGTGACGTCCACCCTTGCCTTGCTGTGGGATGGGCAGGCCGCTGACCGGATCCAGCGGGTTGTAGGCACCACCGACGGGAGCCTTGCTGCCATCGATGCCACGCCCACTGACGTAGCGAGCCATAAAGGTCAGGCCGGGAATACCGAGGTCGCCCAGGTCCAGGTCATAGCGGGCCTGCCAGGAACGTTCGTGCGGGCCGTTGAAGTCAGCGTATTTGATCGAGTTGGCCAGGTAGATCGAATCACCGCCAACGAAATCGAATGGTGTATCGCCCTGGACCTGCTGGAATGCGAGGGTAAAAGCCTGGCCACCGATCTGGTACTTCGCCAGCAAGCTGTACGCCAGGACATCGATGTCGCCGGCGCGGGCGTCGCCTTGGTCGCCTGTCTTGTAGAGGTTTCCGTCTAGCGTCAGGGCATCCTGCTGGAAGTGCAGGTTGAGGTAGGCCTGGCGCCAGGTATCGTCCAGTCGTGAGGCATAGAGCGCGGCGCCGAACGGTGCCTCGGTAGCGAGTGACGCGCCTACGAAGCTGATCGCGCTGCCTCGCGTGGACACCCCAGAGCCCGTGAACTCGTCGTGCCCCGAGCTGGCGTTCTGGTTCTTAAAGCGGGTGAAGCGTCCGGCCTGGACATGCAGGTTCAAGAGGTCGCGGCTGTCGAGCAGCAAGCCGGTGGCGTATTCCGGTTGCAGGCGCTTGTCTGCCGTGTCAAATACCGGTGTCTCGACCGTCATCTCGCCATACCTGATCTGGCTTTGCCCCAGGCGCAGCTTCAACGCGGCTCCGGCGCTGGAGAAGTTGTCGGCGGCGCGGCCTTCGGCATCGCGCGGCAGCAGGCCGGTACCGGCATGTCCGCGACCGCCGTCCAGCTTGAGACCGAGAAAACCGTGGGTGTCGATACCCAGGCCGATGGTGCCGGGCGTGAACCCGGACGTAACGTCGGCGATAAAGCCTTGTGCCCATTCCTGCTGGTAGCTCTGGCCAGTAGGAGATGAACCACGAAAATCGTTATGCAGGAAGTAGTTGCGGCCAAGCAGGGACCAAGCTGTATCCCCGGGCTGACTCGCCGTGCCTGCCTTGGCTTCGGGCGTATCGACCAGAACTGCCAGCAGAGCCAGACGTGCCAGTGTCAGGGCCATGTCTGCAGATCCCCTCGACAAGGAAGCGAACCGGAAACCCGGCTCGCTCGTGGGGGCAGCTTAACCAGGTCAGAAGGCAAAGCAGGAACAACCCAAGGCACCCCAGAAGCCCTGGAAGTCACTCACCGGCACGCTGGACTGGCGCGCCCGCTCGTGGCTGTGGGCGTGCACCGCGCAGGCGCCGACGCACTGGTGCACCTGGGCGGTCAGCGGCGCGGCGGGCTTCCAGTGGCCGGGCACCTTGGCCACCGGCGACCAGTCCGGCAGCACCGGCAGTTGCCGGGGGCCGAGCTGGTCGAACTCGCCGGCGGCGTAGACCACCTTGCCGTCGACCACGGTCAGCACCGACTCGATCCACTTGATGGCTTCCTCCTCGACGCTGAAGAAGTCCGCCGACAGCGCCGCCAGGTCGGCCAGCTGGCCCACCTTGATCTGGCCCTTCTTGCCCTGCTCGCTGGAGAACCAGGCGCTGCCGTGGGTGAACAGCTCCAGCGCGGTGTCGCGGGACAGGCCCTGGGGGTAGAGCTCCAGGCCGCCGACGGTGCGGCCGCTGACCAGCCAGTAGAGCGAGGTCCAGGGGTTGTAGCTGGAGACGCGGGTGGCATCGGTGCCGGCGCCCACCGG
Source organism: Metapseudomonas cellulosilytica (assembly GCF_049334135.1). Taxonomy (NCBI): domain Bacteria; kingdom Pseudomonadati; phylum Pseudomonadota; class Gammaproteobacteria; order Pseudomonadales; family Pseudomonadaceae; genus Metapseudomonas; species Metapseudomonas cellulosilytica. Next base: position 194,742 of record NZ_JBHZGN010000007.1, read on the forward strand.
CACGCCCTCGGCGAGCATGCGCTGGATCGGCGGGGTCTGCTCGGCGGCCCGGGCGCCGTAGCGGTCGACGAAGTACTCGCCCTGGAAGGCCATGCGGTCCTGGATGGCGATGCCGCCGCCCAAGGCGCGAACGCGCTCGATGTTCTTCGGGCTGATGGTCTCGGCATGGTCGAAGAACCAGGGCAGGCCGTTGAAGGGAATGTCGCGGTTGACCTTCTCGAACACATCCAGCATGCGCGCGATGGATTCGTCGTAGGTGGCATGCAGGCGGAACGGCCAGCGCTGCTCGACCAGGTGGCGCACCACCGGCTCCAGTTCCTGTTCCATGGTCTGCGGCAGGTCCGGGCGCGGTTCGAGGAAGTCCTCGAAGTCGGCGGCGGAGAACACCAGCATCTCGCCGGCGCCGTTGTGGCGCAGGAAATCGCTGCCGTCCCCCGGCTTGACCTGCTTGCTCCAGGCCTGGAAGTCGGCCAGTTCTTCCTTGGGCTTCTGGGTGAACAGGTTGTAGGCGATGCGCACGGTCAGCTGGTCCTGCTGGGCCAGCTCCTGGATCACCTGGTAGTCGTCCGGGTAGTTCTGGTAGCCGCCGCCGGCGTCGATGGCGCTGGTCAGGCCCAGGCGGTTCAGTTCGCGCATGAACTGGCGGGTGGAGTTGACCTGGTACTCCAGCGGCAGCTTCGGCCCCTTGGCCAGGGTGGCGTAGAGGATGGTGGCGTTGGGCCGGGCGATCAGCATGCCGGTGGGGTTGCCGTTGGCGTCACGCTGGATCTCGCCGCCGGGCGGGTTGGGGGTGTCCTTGGTGTAGCCGACGGCCTTCAGCGCGGCGCGGTTGAGCAGGGCGCGGTCGTAGAGGTGGAGGAGGAACACCGGGGTGTCCGGCGCCGCGCGGTTGATCTCGTCCAGGGTGGGCATGCGCTTCTCGGCGAACTGGAATTCGTTCCAGCCGCCGACCACCCGCACCCACTGTGGGCTGGGGGTGCGCTCGGCCTGGTCTTTGAGCAGGCGCAGGGCGTCGGCCAGGGACGGCACGCCTTCCCAGCGCAGCTCCAGGTTGTAGTTGAGGCCACCGCGGATCAGGTGCAGGTGCGAGTCGTTGAGGCCGGGGATCACCGTGCGCTGCTTGAGGTCGATCACCCGGGTGGCGTCGCCGCGCAGGGCCATGGCGTCGGCGTCGGTGCCGACGGCGAGGAACTTGCCGTCCTTGATGGCCACCGCGCTGGCGGTGGGCTTGGCGCGGTCGACCGTGTGCAGACGGCCATTGAATAGGATCAGATCGGCGCTCATGGCACTCCCCTTGGGGTTGGTGGGTGATAGGCCGGCAGCAGCGGCAAAAGGCAAGGCGGACCATAGGGCGCCTGTCACACCGAGCACGGAGCTGCTGGCGAGGAACTTACGGCGCCCGGGGTTGGTGTCATCATGGTTCATGGATTGTTCCCTCCCTCAGCGCGCGTTCAGCCAGGCGGAGAACAGCCGCGTGACCTTGGGCATGAACAGGTACACGACCATTACAACGATGCTGAGGGTGATGACCACGTTGCTCGGCACGTAGCCACCGAGCCAGGGCAGCCGGGCGAACACCGGCTGCCACAGTAGCGGCACCAACAGGCTCAGGGGCAGGATCACCAGGAAGGTGATGCAAGCCTGCTTCCAGCGCGGCGGTTGCGGCGCAGAACTCGGGGTGAACCAAAATTCGTGGCTGGTCTCGGTTTCGGTCTGGTCGCCTTCGACCAGCAGTGGCGTCACCTCGTCGATCAGGTGCCGCCGCTCGCTGGAGTCCAGCCAGCACTGCAGCTCACGAGTACCGACGAAACGCAGCACGCAGACGAACCGCTCCGTATCGCGCATCACGTTCACCCCCAGATGACCCGGGTAGGTACTGGCGATGCGGGTGGTACGCCGCAGCCATTGCTCGTAGGCAGCTTCCTGACCCGCTTTGACCCGGTGCCGCACGATCAATGTGACTACGTCGAGTTCGTTCATTAGAAAGTCCTGTGGTCGTCCACGCCTCAATAGAGCCTGAGCGCCCTGCCCAGTGGACCGGCAACGCGCTGACCGAGAGCAATGGCACCCGGCCCGGAGATCGCCAGGGTTACGAAGATGATCAGCAACAGCCAGCCGAACTGCCCCTCTGCCAGGCTCCACTCCGGGTGCACCAGCAGCAGCGACACCAGCAGCAGCACCAGAATCGGCAGGCAGGCCAGACGAGTGAAAACGCCTAGCAGGATCAGCAGAGGGCAGAGCACCTCGGCGAATATCGCCATGCACAGCGTCAGCCCCGCCCCCAGTCCAAGGGGGTCCTCGATCCGTTGCAGCTCCTCGCTGAACTGCAGCAATTTGGGCATGCCATGCACCTGCAGCAACAGCAACGAGCCACTGCTTCTGAGGAACAGCAGGGCCCAGTCAACGGGATGGCGCATGCTCGTGGCTCCGTCGAACGTTCGAGGAAAGCGCCGCACGGCGGACGTGCGGCACCGACGCTTAGTGGCCTTCGGAGGCGTTGAACATGGTCTTGGCGTAGATCAGCCCCAGGCCGTAGGCCCCGCCGTGCTCGATGGAGGTCTTCACGGTCTGGTCGTAGGTTTCGCCACGGGCCCAGTCGCGTTGCAGTTCCAGCAGGTATTGCAGCGAGGTCATGGGGCGGGCGCCGAGCTGGATCATGCGCTGCATGGCCATCTCGTGGGCTTCATCGGAGACATCGCCGCAGGCATCGGCGATCACGTACACCTCGAAACCCTGGTCGAGGGCCGACAGAGCCGGGCCGACGATGCACACCGAGGTCCACAGGCCGGCCAGGACGATCTTCTGCTTGCCTGCCGCGTTCACCTCGACGGCGATACGCTCGTCTTCCCAGGTATTCATGCTCGTCCGGTCGATGACGTGGTGATCCGGGAAGACCGACTTGATCTCATCGAAGATCGGCCCGGAGAAGCTCTTTTCCGCGACGGTGGTGAGGATGGTCGATACCGCGAATTCCTTGGCGGCCTTGGCCACCAGAGCGGCGTTGTTGCGCAGGGTCACCGCGTCGATCGACTTGGTGGCGAAAGACATCTGCGACTGGTGATCGATCATGATCAGGGTGTGATTGGTCGGGTCGAGCAGGGTCTTGCCGGGAGCAGCTTTGGCGATTGCCATGGTGGTTTCCTCTTGGTTAAAGCGGGTGGTGTAGGTGAGTGTCACCGGCTACGCGTTAAACGACTGGCGCCTGATGGACGGAGCGAGCGCGAAACTGCACCGCCGAGCTCAGCCCGAGCTCAGATTCAGGCACCGTTGTGGCGCGGTATCGGGGCCCATGAGTGAAGCCCCCGATGGGTCCGTATCGGGTGGCTTACCGCAGGTTCTTCTTCAGCTCCACCCCGGCCTGCAACATGGCCGACTGCGTAGCGTTGATATGCGCCAGCGGGTTGAGCAGGCCGAAGTCGTGAATCATTCCGTTGTAACGAGTAGCGGTCACCGCGACGCCGGCTGCGTCGAGCCGGCGCGCATAGGCTTCGCCCTCGTCGCGCAATACGTCGAACTCGGCAGTCTGAATCAGAGCGGGCGGCAGCCCCTGGAGTTGCTCGAGAGAAGCGCGCAAGGGCGAGGCATCGATTTGCGCGCGCTGCTTCTGGTCGGTGGTGTAGCTGTTCCAGAACCACTTCATCAGTGGCTTGGTCAAGAAGTGGCCTTGGGCGAACTGGTTATAGGAGGGAGTTTCCAGATTGGCGTCCGTAACCGGCCACAGCAACAGCTGGAAACGGATCTTCGGGGCTCCCTGTTCCTTGGCCATCAGGCTGACCACCGCCGCCATGTTGCCTCCCACGCTGTTGCCTGCTACCGCCAACCGGGAAGAATCGACACCGATCTCGTCACCATGCGTGGCTACCCATTGAGTAGCGGCGTAGGCCTGATTAATCGCTGTCGGGTATTGCGCTTCTGGAGAGCGGGTATAGTCGACGTAGACAGCTACCGCCCCGGAATTGACCACCAGATCGCGAATCAGGCGGGAGTGGGTTGGGTAATCACCCAGCACCCAGCCTCCACCATGGAAGAACATGAACACCGGCAAACTGCCCCCAGCTCCGTCAGGGCGAACGATGGTCAGCTTGATCGGCTGACCGCCCGCCTGGATGGTCTTTTCCTCGGTGCGGATTCCGGAGAGGTCAACCTTGACTGAGGCCTGCGCGCCCACCAGAACGGAGCGTGCTTCCTGTGCGGTCATCTGCTCAAGCGGCTTGCCGCCAGCTGCCTCCAGGGCGTCGAGAAACCTCTGCGTGTCCTGTTCCACTCCCGGACTGCCGGCGGCAAAGGCAACACCGCCAGCCAGGCCAAGTACAGCGGCAATAAGGCTTTTCTGCAGATTCATGCTGCATGTCCCCTGATGGATTGAGTGAGGCTGCCCTGAGTGCGGCGCCTGGTCGCTAGTTTTGGCCTTGCCTGGCAACTAGGCGAGTTAATGGTTGTTAATCCTCGCTGCTTCGCCAATTGGTTGTCTGTTTGGCAGCACACCGTTGCACCAGAGGAAAAGTCCTTGCAAAATTTCTGAGAACTAGCGGCACGGACCTATGCCCCTTCACCCGTCAAAGACGAGGATTCGCGCATGGATTTGGACGGAGTTGCCGCCGTGGTTGAACCGGCTCCAGTCGGAGGAAACGACCAGCAGGTGCAATCGCCCTTTGCCACTGATCGAGTGGCCCGAATTGGAAACCTCCAGATTCTCCCGCACAAACGCTTGGTGCGGGCCAACGGCCTTCCCCTGCATCTGGGCAGTCGTGCGTTGGATATCCTGCTGGTACTGCTGGAGCACGCCGGCAATGTGGTCAGCAAGGAGCAGCTAATCGCTCGGGTGTGGCCTCGCAGCGTAGTGGAAGACATCAACCTGCGGGTGCATATCGCCGCCCTGCGCAAGGCACTTGGCGAGGATCGAGACGGCCGGCGCTATATCGCCACCATTCCCCTGCGCGGCTACAGCCTGGTCGCACCGGTGTCTTGGCACGCGCCTGCAGACTCGCTCGATGCGCACACGCACAATCTCCCCCGCCGACTGAACCCCGTGATCGGTCGCGGAAAAATGGTCGACAGTCTGGCCCGGAAGATACGTCAGCAGCGGTTCGTCACCCTGGTGGGCCCAGGAGGCATCGGCAAGACCACCTTGGCGCTGCACGTCGCTGAACGGCTGCTGGCAAACTACCCGCAGGGCGTCCGACTACTCGACCTGGCCCCGCTCGACAAGGCTGCGCAACTACCTCAAACCCTTGCTGCGGCGTTCGACCTGACCCTGCAGGGCGATGAGCCGATAGACGAATTGGCCCATTACTTGCGCGATAGGCAGATGCTGCTGATTCTGGACAACTGCGAACACTTGGTTGAATCGGTGGCCGGGTTGGCAGAAACCCTGCTCAAGGCGGCTCCGCTCATCGACATCCTGGCCACCAGCCGTGAAGTCCTGCGTGCCGAAGGCGAACATGTTCAACGCGTGGGGCCACTTACCTGTCCACCACCCGCGCCGACTATGGCTATGTCCCAGGCGCTTGGCTTCCCGGCACTACAGCTGCTGGTGGAGCGGGCAATCGCCAACGAGGGCCGGTTTGAACTGACGGACAGTGAACTGCCGGCGGCCGCCGAGCTGTGTCGTCGACTGGACGGTATACCCCTGGCGATCGAAATGGCCGCTGCGCAGATTAGTGCCTTGGGCGTGGCCGAAGTGCTGTCGCAATTGGCCGACAGCTTTCGCCTGCTCAACAGAGGGCGGCGCACTGCCCCCGCTCGCCAGCAGACACTCCGCGCCACCCTGGACTGGAGCTATGAGCTGCTGCCGGCGTCAGAAAAGGCCAGCCTGCGCTGGCTCAGCGTGTTCCCTGCAAGCTTCTCCCTGGACGCCGCAGCTGTCCTGATTGGAACCGACGAATCAATGGTCCCGCCGTGCCTCACGATTAGCCAACTGGTAGCCAAATCACTGGTGAGCACAGAGGTGACCGACGAACAGGTGCATTACCGACTGCTCGATACGACCCGCACTTACGCTCTCGGCAGGCTGCGTGAAGCAGCAGAGGAGCAGCAAGTACGCCGGTGTCACGCGCAGTACTGCCTGACACTGATGAGCCAGGCTCAGCGGGAGTGGGAAGCCACCCCTCCCCAGTACTGGATCAAGCGCTTCGCACCGCGCCTGGACGATCTGCGCTCCGCGCTCGACTGGGGGTTCTCGACACAAGGCGATGAAGAGATCGCCATCCGCCTCACCGCCTGTTCGACACCGCTCTGGCAGGAGTTGTCGCTGCTCAAGGAGCACGGCGACTATGCGACCAGGGCCCTCGCCATACTGCAAGCCTGCGACCAGCCCTGCCCGACACTGCAGATGACGCTCTCGCTGGTACTGGGCAGCATCTGGTACCACACCCGCGGCGGTACCCCGGAGACGATCGATGCCTTCGTCAACGCGGGGCGACTGGCGGAGCGCTGCCAGAACGTGGCCGGGCAGCTCAAGGCCACTTCGGGGCTAATGGCAGTCAACCTGAGCCGCGCCGACTATACAGCGGCGCTGGAGCAGACTCGGCACTTCGACCGACTTTGCCGGCGTGACGCCCCTGAACTGTTCCTCAGCTTGCAGCGTATGAGCGGACTGGCCCAGCACTTTGCCGGCAATCAGCAGCAGGCCAGGCAGCATGCCGACTACGCACTGGCGAATATCGCCTGTAACCCACCAGCCGGCCATTTCACCAACGGCTTCGGCGTACAGTACGACCAAAAGGTCGCCGCCCTGACCCTGCTGGCCCGCGTCCTCTGGCTGCAGGGCTTCCCGGAGCAAGCTTGGCACCATGCAATGCAGGCGCTGGACCTGGCCCAGCGCATTGAGCACGGCACCTCGCTCTGCTACACGGTGGCGCTGTCGGCCTGGGTAATCGCGCGCTACAACGGCCACGTCGTAGCCAGCCGCGAACTGCTCGCGTTGCTGCTGGAGCAGACTCGCAAGCTGTCCATGAACATGTTCCACGGCTGGGCCCAGCACTACGAACGCGAAACCCTGACACCGGGTTCGCCCCCAGGGAGCGAACCCGCCCTACCAGGCGAAGGGATAATCAAGGACATCATGGTCACCCTGAACCCGGCCTATGTCGATGGCACGCTGCTTGCTCGCGCGCAATCCGGCCAGGCCGGGTGGGTCACCGCGGAAGTGCTCCGCGCCGGGGCCGTGGACCTGCTGGCCCGCGAGACCCCCGAATTGAATCGGGCGGAGTCGATCCTAGGGGAGGCGCTGACCATCGCCCGCCACCAAGGCGCCCTGGCCTGGGAGCTGCGTGCGGCCTGCAGCCTCGCACGGCTGTGGCTGCAACAAGGCCGCCGGCAGGAAGCCCGCGCGCTGCTCAAGCGGGTGTATGACCGCTTCACCGAGGGTTTTACCACCCCGGACCTGCTCAGCGCCCGGCAACTGATCGACGAATGCTCGGCCTAGCTTGCCGTTTCCGCCTGAGCCTGCACTCAGGGCAGTTTTTAGCCCTGGATCACTTGCGTGTTGCTGTGTCGGGCATAACGCTCCTGGCTCTGCCAATACTCGGCACTGACCCTGAGCTTCTCTAGCGCATAGGCACGCGAGGTGTTCAGCAGGCGGTAATGCACCACGGAATCGATCAGTTCCACCGACAGCCAGGATTTGGCCACCAGTTGGGTAATAGCCTCGAACACCTGCGCTTCGTCGATTGCCCGGCAGGCGATGAGCCCGACCGCCTGGTCCAGTGAGAGTGCTACCTTGAACACCGCTAATCGGTGCAGCACGGCTTGCTCCAGCGGACTCAACAGGGCATGGCCCCAATCCAGCACCGCCCACAGCGACTGGTGGCGGGGCGCCGCCGTTCTTCGCCCAAGAGCCAGCAGTTGCAGACTGTGCTCCAGTTGCCCCAGCAGACCATGCAGTCCCAGCACCTCGACCTGCGCGGCGGCCAACTCGATCGCCAGTGGCATGCCATCCAGCCGACGACAGATCTCCGTGACCACGGCGACATCCTGGGCGCGCAGGACAAAACCGGGGAGGTATGCTGCCAGCCGGGTGACGAACAGGCGCACGGCCGAATAGGTTAGCGCCATCTCGCTGGGCAACGACGTCGCGGGCGCGGGGACGGTCAGCGCCTCCAATCGTTGCACGCACTCGCCCTCCGTCAGCAGTGGCTCGCGGCTGGTCGCCAGGATGGCCAGGCGCGGGGCGCTCATGAGCAGGCCCACGGCCAGCGAGGCGCAGCTCTCGATCAGGTGCTCGCAGTTGTCCAGCACCAGCAGCATGCGGCGATGATGCAGATAGCGTTCCAGGCCGCGCAAGGCGTCCTCGTCGGGCAGCGCGAGGCCAAGGGTGCTGGCGACCTCGGCTGCGACCAGCGCCGGGTCGGCCAGGGTGCTGAGGTCGATGAAGTAGACGCCGCTCTCGTAGTGCGGTAACAGCAGTTCAGCGACCCGCAGGGCGATGCTTGTCTTGCCCACCCCCCCTGGCCCGACCAGCGTCATCAGATGCCGTGCTGGCATCTTGCGCACCAGGTCGTCGACGATGGCATCCCGTCCGATGAGCGGCGACAAGCGTCCGGGCAAATTGTGCGGTATCTCGCCAGATGGCCGGGCCGGGACGACTTCGGCGGCTTCGTTCACCTGCACGTCGGCGACGAAGCTGTAACCACGCAGCGGGATGTTGGCAATGTAGCGCTGGCCACCCTTGCCGTCGGACAGGGCGCGGCGCAAGGCGGCGATATGCACCCGCAGGTTGATCTCCTCGACCACCGTCGTCGGCCACACCCGCGCCAGGATGGTTTCCTTACTGACCACGCTGCCGGCGTGTTCGAGCAGCAGGTGGAGGATTTCCAGGGCCCGACTGCCCACCCGCAGCGGTCGCTCGCCTTGCAGGATAAGCCGGCGCTGCACGTAGTAGTGGAACGGGCCGAATTTCAACACCGCATCGGTATGGATCGTTCTGAGTTCGTTCACGCAATCACAGGCGCCGAAACACCCAGCCAGGTTCACCGCAGCCAACTACAGGCAATGCAATCTCCCGCCCGAGGTCGAGCACCTCTCCAAATCGAGGCTTCACGCATAGCATGTCAGTCATTCACGACCGGACAACCTCGACACGGAGACGAAGACGGCCAAACAAAGGCGCTATACGGACATCGTCTGCCTAGCTGAACTGGCGCCGGTATTGCGCGGGCGTGAGCCCAAGCTTGTTGCTGAACAGCTCGCGCATCTGCCGCACACTGCCGAAACCACTGCGATAGGCCACAGTCTTTAGCGGGGTATCGGTAGCTTCCAGCAGGCTCCGGGCACGATCAATACGCGCGCGCTGGACGAACTCCATGGGCGTCATATTCACATCGCGGATAAACACCCGGGAGAAATGACGTGAACTCATGGCAGCCAGTCCGGCCAATCGCTCGACACTGAAGTCCTCGGTCACATTTTCCAGCACATAGTTCTGTACTTTGGTGATGGGCGAATCCTCCTTGGCGACAGCGGCAACCAGGGGACTGAACTGCATCTGCCCGCCCTGACGCTTCATCACCACCAGCAGTACTTTGGCGACCGCCAGCGCAATCTCCTTCCCGTGATCTTCAGCCACGATGGACAGTGCCAGATCGATGCCGGTGGTAACCCCACCGGAGGTAATTAAGTTTCCGTCTCTCACGAAGACCTGGTCCGTTTCGACTTCGGCCTTGGGGAAGCGTTTGGCCAGCATCTCGGTGTAGTTCCAATGCGTTGTGACGCGTCGACCATCGAGCAGCTCAGCCTGCCCCAGGATGAAGGCCCCAGTACAGATGGAGGCCAGGCACCTGACCCGGGGGGCAACGGTGCGCAACCAACCCTGCAGTCGCGGGAACACCTGGTTGTACGCACCCGGGCCGCCCGGCACCAGTAATACGTCATAGGTCTCGGGCGCATGCTCGATGGGCGTGTCAGCGGTAAGAGCTATTCCATTGGAAGCGCGCACACGCAGTTCATCCGAACCAATCGTCGTTATCTCGTAGGAATCCGCCGGATCGAGGAAACGATTGGCGATAGAAAACACCTCTGCCGGCCCGGCCACATCGAGCAGAAGAAGGTCTTGAAACAACACAATTGCGACGCTTTTCATGGACTACAACCAACGGGAATACGAAAGGGCGTAGCTTGCTCCCGGCGGCGTCGATTGATCAAACGCGCTCTGGCTCTCTGCGCACAAAAGCGACCAGGGTGATAACCGGCAACACGCCCCCACAAGCATGACCGCAGGCCAGCCAGCTGCCTCGTAGAGTGGACCGGCCAGCGCGGAACCGATGGCGCCGCCAATGAAGATGCTGGTCATGCACGGCGCATGACGCCGAGCTGGCCTGCGTGGCGAGCAAGGTGCCGACCTTCGAGTCGATGGGGTTTCAGGTACTGGCAGCGCAGGGGCCGCACGTGCTGCTGAACACCCGCGATCACCGCTCGGACGGCATGGTGGCGGTGCAGGATCTGGCCCCGATATTCCAATCCAAGGAAGTGCGGCAGATCCACGCCTACTTGGTGCAGCAACACGGCAAAAAGGCCATGAGCGAGGCCGAGTGCAAACGCGACCGCCTGCTCGATCAGATGGCCCATCAGGCTCAGGCATTGGTGAAAGAGCGTCTCCCTACGATTCACTGACGACCAAGGGGAACAAGTTTATTTTTCCTGCTTTGAAGGTCCGTTACCGGCCAGCAACTTGCGTGTTGATTAGCGACGTCAGCGCATCCTCAAGCTCCGAGCAGGTGCAGCCTCAGCCTCAGCCTCACTCCCTTACATTCATATGGTCCCGCGCCCAGGTGATGTAGTCGTCGGGGTAGGTGTATCGGGTGACCAGTTCCGAGGCACTGAGGCCGTTACCGCTTGAGATGCCGCGCTGCTCACGCAAACTGTCGTAGGTAGCCTTGATCGCCGCAAAGTAGGCGGCATGGCCATCCACCACGATGCGCACGCCCAGCTCCGCCAGGCGGACGTCATCGCGCAGTTCCGGGTTGCCGTAGGTCACCAGCATCAGCGGCACGTGCAGGTCCTCGGCGATGGCCTCGAGATGGGCGAAGTCCTTCACGCCGACCAGGCAGATGCCGTCAGCGCCGGCATCCTGGTAGGCCCGGGTACGGTGCACGACCTCGGCAAGCGGCTGCACCCCGGCGTGGGTGCGGGCAATGATGGCCAATGCCTTGTCGTCGCGGACTTCCTGGGCGGCGCGCAGTTTGCCGATGCCTTCTTCGACGCTGATCAGGTCGTAGGATTTGCGTCCGAACTGGGCCGGCAACAGCGTGTCCTCCAGTGTGAGCGCGGCCACACCGGCGCGCTCCAGCTCGATCACCGTGCGCATGGCGTTGAGGGCGTTGCCGTAGCCGTGATCGGCATCGGCGATCACCGGCAGGCGGGCGACCCGGCCAATGCGGGTGGCCTGCTCGGCGAACTCGCTGAGGGTGATCAGGGCGATGTCCGGTGCGGCGAGCACTTGCAGGGACGCGACCGAGCCGCCGAGGATGCCGACCTCGAAGCCGAGGTCGGCGGCGATGCGTGCCGACATGGGGTCGAACACGGAGGCCGTGTGATAACAGGCGGGACTGTCGAGCAAGGCACGGAAGGCGTTGCGCAGATCGTGGTGACAGGCTTTCTGCATGGTCTTATCCCTTGGAACTTTTATCGGGTCTTCTTGTTCGAGCGTTGCAAGTCCTGTACCTGACGGCCGAGACGCCCGGTACTTCGCCGATTCGACCGGCGTAACTGACCGGCGAATGGAGGAAAGCCGCCGCAGTCCAGGGAAAGGAAGGCGGAAACCCGCCGCAAGCCGGTCCATGGCCCCTTGCACGGGCAGCATGATGAGGGGCGATCACGGCATCCGGGCCGAGACCGCCCAAAGGGTCACTTGATGAAGCGCACCTGGCTGTTGATCTTCTCGATGACAGCGCCCTTGCGTTCGTTGAAGCGCGCCTTGTTCTGCTCGAAAAGGTTATTGCCCTTGGTGTCGATGGAGATGATCAGCGGGCCGAACTCACGAACACGGTTGACCCACAGGGTTTCCGGCATGCCCAGGTCCTGCCATTCGGCGCGTTCGATTTCCTCCACCTTGGTGGCCGCCAGTACCGCGCAGCCGCCGGGGAACACCGCGTGCACAGCCTTGTTTTCCAGACATCCGGCGGTGGTTTCCGGGCCCATGCCGCCCTTGCCGATGATCAGCTTGACGCCGGTTTCCTCAATGAACTGACGTTCGAACTTCTCCATGCGCATGCTGGTGGTCGGGCCGATGGAAACCATCTCGAAGCTACCGTCATCCTTCTTGCGCACGATCGGCCCGGCGTGGAAGATCGCCCCGCCGCGCAGGTCAACCGGCAGTTCGCGTTTGAGCTCGATCAGGCGGCGGTGCGCCACGTCGCGGCAGGTCACCAGCTGGCCGGTCAGGTAGACCACATCGCCGACATTGAGGGCGGCGAGGTCTTCGTCCTTGATCGGGGTCGAGAGAACTTTTTTCACAGTACTACTCCTTCGTGGGAGAGGATGTCGTAGGACAGGTCGGCGTTGATGCGGATCTTGCCGCGGCGGTGCGCCCAGCAGCCGGTGGAGACGGCGACGCCGATGGTCGACGGGTGCCGCGCCGAGGATTCGATGTTCACACCCATCACGCTGCTGTTGCCGGTCAGGCCCTGCGGGCCGATGCCGATCTCGTTGAGGCCTTCCTCGAGGAGCCTTTCCATCATCGCCGCGTTCTCGTTGGGGTGGCTGGAGTCCACCGGGCGCAGGATCGCCCGCTTCGACAGGCGTGCGGCGGTCTCCACCGAGGTGGACACGCCGACACCGACCAGCAGCGGCGGGCAAGCGTTGACGCCGCGCGAGGTGATCACGTCGAAGACGAATTCGGTCACGCCCTCGTAGCCCTGGCCGGGCATCAGGACCTTGGCCGATCCCGGCAGGGTGCAGCCGCCGCCGGCCATGTACACGTCGATCAGTGCATAGTCGGCGTCGGGGATGATTTCCCAGTCCAGCCACGGGATCTTCGAGCCGGTGTTGGTGCCGGTGTTCTTCTCGTCGAAGGTCTCCACGGCGTTGTGGCGCAGCGGCCCCTTTTTGGTGGCTTCCAGGGTCGCGTTCTGCAGGATGCCTTCCAGCTCGCCCAGCAGCGGGAACCTGGCGCCGGCGGAGATGAAGTACTGGATGACCCCGGTGTCCTGGCAGCTCGGACGGTCGAGCTTGTCCGCGTAGTCCTGGTTCTCGGCCATCGAATCGTAGATCTCGATGGCCAGGGAATTGGTTTCCGCGGCGCGCAACTTCGCGGTCTTTTCCTTGACGTCCTTCGGCAGGCGCTTGCCGATATAGGCGGTGAACTTGGCCATCACGTCGGTAAGCGATTGAACGGCTGATTCGTTATCCACTTTGATTCTCCTCACTGCATCACAAGGCGTGTCTGTTGGTGTTTCTGGCGTGCCCGCTGATCAGGCGCCGGTGGTTGTCGTGACCGGGTTTACGCTGTGGCTTGGCGCCGGTGATTCCTGCGCCTGCTTCTGTTCCGGCAGGTCGGTGCCGTCCAGCACCTGTTCCATTCGGGATTTGTCGAGGGCGCCGACCCACTTGGCGATGGCCATGGTCCCGACCGCGTTGCCGATGGTGTTGGTGATGGCGCGCGCCTCGGACATGAAGCGGTCGACGCCGAGCAGCAGCACCATGCCTGCGACCGGAATGTTGTCCAGCGAAGCCAGGGTGGCAGCCAGGGTGATGAAGCCGGAGCCGGTGACGCCCGCCGAGCCTTTCGAGGTGAGCAACAGCACGCCGAGCACGATCAGCTGGTCGGTCAGGGTCAGCGGTGTGTTGGTGGCCTGGGCGATGAAGATGGCCGCCATGGTGTAGTAGATACACTGGCCGTCGGGGTTGAAGGTCAATCCGGAGGGGATCACCAGGCCCACCACCGGCTTGGAGACGCCGGCGTGCTCCAGCTTGTTCATCAGCTGCGGCACCACCGATTCCGAGGAACTGGTGCCCAGCACGGTGAACAGCTCTTCCTTGAGGTACTTGAGGAACTTCCACAGGCTGAAACCGGACAGGCGAGCGATGAAGCCGAGGACGATGACCACGAACAGGAAGCAGGTCAGGTACATGGTCGCCATCAGCTTGCCGAGCGACACGATCGAGCCCAGCCCGTACTTGCCAACGGTGAAGGCCATCGCGCCGCAGGCGGCCAGCGGGGCAACGCGCATGACCATGCCAACGATATGGAACATGCCGTGGGAGAAGGCCTCCAGCACATCGACCATCGGCTTGCCGCGCGGTCCGAGGTGGGACAGGGCGATGCCGAACAGGGTGGAGAACAGCAGGATCTGCAGGATCTCGTTCTTCGCGAAGGCATCGGTGACGCTGGCAGGGATGATGTGCAGCAGGAAGTCGGTGAAGCTGCCGGAGCCACTCGCGGCCGTGGCGGTGTAGGTGGCGATGCTCTTGGTGTCGAGGGTGGCCGGATCGACATTCATGCCCTGGCCGGGCTGCACGAAGTTGACCACCACCAGGCCCAACACCAGGGCAAAGGTCGAGAGGACCTCGAAGTAGATCAGCGCACGGACGCCGACCCGGCCGAGTTCCTTCATGTTTTCCATCTTGGCGATGCCAAGGACCACGGTGGCGAAGATGATCGGTGCGAAGACCATCTTGATCAGTTTGATGAAGGCATCGCCGACCGGCTTGAGGTCGGTACCGAATTGCGGCCAGAACACACCGAGCAGGATGCCGATGGTCACGCCGATCAGCACCTGGACATAGAGCTTTCCTAGGAATCGCTTGGCCATGGTTTTCTCCGAATTATTGTTGTGAGTCGGATTCAGGACACCCGGGCGGCTATACCGGGCTGAGGCTGGAAAATGCCCCAGGTTTCGTGTGGGCAATTCACGGAAGCAAAATTAATGGTTTCCTTGAAATTGAGTAATACAATGAAAGTTATTTCATTGTTTCTCTGGAGTTACTAATGAATCCGGTGTCCGAATTGGCCTTCTTCACCCAACTGGTCAGGCTGGGCAGCCTTGCGGCCACGGCGCGTGAGCTCAACCTGACGCCGCCGGCGGTCTCCAAGCGGCTGGCACAATTGGAGCAGCGCCTGGGTGTGCGGTTGCTCAATCGCACCACGCGCAGCATCAGCCTCACCGCCGAGGGCGAGCTCTATCTGGTCAACGCCCAGCGGATCCTCGGCGAGATCGAGGAAATGGAGAGTCAGATATCCAGTAGCCGCGCGGAGCCCAAGGGATTGCTGCGGGTCAACGCGCCGCTGGGCTTCGGCCGCACCCATGTCGGCCCGGCCATTTCATCCTTCGTCTCGCGCTATCCGGAAGTGGAAGTGCAACTGCACCTGACTGACCGGCCGATCAACCTGCCGGACGATGCCATCGACGTCGCCATTCGCTTCGGTGAGCTGCCCGACTCCCGGCTGATTGCCCGCAAGATCGCTGAGAACCGGCGTCGCCTTTGCGCAGCGCCTGCTTACCTGGAACGTTTCGGTTCGCCGGAAACGCCCAAGGACCTGATGCGCCACAACTGCATCGTGCTGCGCCAGAACGACGCGGCCTTCGGCATCTGGCGGCTCAGCCGGGGCAAGCAGAGCGAATCGATCAAGGTACGTGGCGGCCTCAGCACCAATGACGGCGAGGTGGCATTGAACTGGGCGCTGGAGGGGCACGGCATCCTGATGCGCGCCGAATGGAACCTGGCCAGTCACCTTAGGGATGGCCGCCTGGTGGAGGTCCTGGGCGATTATGAAACGCCGCCTGCGGACATCTATGCCGTCTACCTGGAGCGTCTCAACCTGTCTGCGAAGGTGTCTCTCTTCGTCGATCACCTGCGCGACGTTTTCCAGCACAAAGCGAAAGGACAGAGCGATAGCCTCGGCAAATGGCGGTAACGATCCGCCCGTCAACCCAATCGGTGCGAACGCGCATCACCTTCGGCGTTCTGCCAGGGGTGAATTCATTTGAACTTGGGCAAGTTGTCCGAGTAGAGCGACGGAGTCGACCAGGTAGGGTGCGCCGTGCGCACCAAGGGCTGAGCGAGGCGCAGGGGGAACCCGTGATCGGTGCGCATGGCGCACCCTACGGTGGGGCAAGTGCAGAAGTTGTGCCCCGGATGCGCAGGAAGGCCCCGCCCCCTTATAAGGGGGCAAAAGCAAGTCCATGTTCTACGAACGTGGATGTTTACCCGTGATCAAACACAATCCCGATCCCGACCCATCCTACAGTCAGTCGAAAGCCTGCCGCGCCCGGATTTAATCCGGACTACAACCTGCACGTAGCATTGGTGTTCATGGCTTGTCCTCCGCGTTAGGGGAGGACAAGGATGGATAGGCCACGGTGCTCGGTCGCTAGCCGACCCATAGCTGCCGGTGGGAACCGGCAGAAACCGGCCAAAAGCGGAACTAAGGAACGCCTCCATTGAAAATCGACAACCAGACAGCTAAAAGTCTACCTTCTGACTAGCCTTACCTGATCCCACATCCCCTATGTCGAATAAGAATCTGTACGAGCAAGCGTTAGAGCATATGGAGCGTACAGTTAATGTGTTTGCAACGCGCGTCCCTGCACCAAGGCGTGTCCCGTACAAGGACTCTTTTGTTTATCGCTATGTAGAGAAAACGGTGCATCAAGCATTGGTGCAGAAGCTCGCAAGATTGGTTAGCGGACTTCATGCCGCAAGGCTCCTCTTGGAAGCAGGTTTTGTCCAAGAACAGGCTGCCTTACAGCGAATTCTTGACGAGATCACCGAAGATATTTCATTTCTATCCTTTTCGGTAATATTTGGAGAATCAACTCCGCTACATAAGAAATACCTAGATGATTTCTTTCAAGAGGAGTTTGATCCCAGCGACGCTGTTGCGTCGTCCAAAGACCGGGCGATGGTTCCGAGGAAGAAAGTCCGGGCGTACCTGGATCGATGCGTAAATGGCCCCAAAGGCTCTAGCAAGAACTTGGACGCATCAAGAACTGTCAGCAAGTCCTATTCTGGATACGTACATGCGGCGTCACCGCAAATCATGGATATGTACGGAGGTTTTCCGCCGGAGTTCAAAATGCGCGGCATGCATGGAACCGAAAGGCAAGCGGAGCACAGAGCCGATCTTTGGAACTATTTCTATCGTGGCATCGTAGCTTTTTGCTTGGCAGCAAAGGCCTTTGGTGACGAAGAATTATTTATCTCAATCCGCAATTTCGAAGACGCATTCTTGCGAGAAACAAGCAACGACTACCAGTCAAATGAGTGGCCATACGAATAGCCCTCCACTCAGTCTAAGGCATGTTGACGCGAAAGCTAAATTCATTCCTTCAGAGGACCGCTTCTGGCCGATATCTGCGGGTCGTGACTGGCAGAAGTCGACCCAGTGCGGACACTAACGATTGAGTTAAGCCGCACCACGAAGCGGCGTCGGCTTGGATAAATTGTTAGGTGTTACCCAAGTCTAGCTCCGACGCTAGATCGTGGATAAGTTTGTCGACTTCTATTCTGCCAAGATCTTGCAGTTGATGAATGTAATTCCACTTGGACTCGGCGCTGCGTCCGGCCTCACACTCTTCTATCAAGGAATAGAGCTCTCGGGAGCGAGCGTAAAGCTCGTGCATCCTCTGTGTAAAGTGGGTGGGAAGATACAAGTGGGCCGGCAATATGGCTTTGCGGTAGAAGTCTTGCATTTCCTCATCCGTCGGATGCATGTCCATGTCCACGAAGAGGGTCCGGTACTCAAAAATTGCCTTGAATATTTCAGCTCGCGGTTGATGTAGGCCGACACGGTTGGCGTCAATTGCTGCATCGACCGCTCGCTTGGCGTAGAAAGCGGAGGCCACTGACACGACAAGAGCTATCGAGGCTAAAACTTCCGTCCCAGAAATCTGCATCAGTAACACCTAACGTTGGAGTTAAGGCCACGCCGAAGGCGTCGGTCTTGAACGAATTGTTAGACTTGAGAATCACTTTGTAAGTGGAGCCTCAGAACAAAACCGTTGCCTAAACCGTATGGGCGCTTTAGTTCTTCGAAATGATTGCCAACCCTGTTTCCAGCGCCCATTGAACATATGCTACCGGTTGATTGCAGTGAAACCCATTTATTTGAGATGTACGGTTCAAGCTCTGAGATTGTTGCTGGGTTGAGTATGACCGCTATTTCGGCGGACTGCTTTTGAAGAAGCTCTGTTGCGACTTCATCCCCAAAGATCTCACCTAGAAGAAGAGATAGGGAGGCATGACTTGATGTTTTTAGAAGGCTTCTAAGTTGTCCATATATATTTTCGATTTCAGCATTAGTTAGTTTTGCTCACTCAAGAAAACTAGCATTCGTGGCTGATTGCTCACGTTCTGCCCAGATGGCGCCGCCACCAGAAATTGCACCGCCTACAAATGGGGTGGCACTAAGTACATTAAGGATGAAACGGAAAGCCTGCTTGCCGCCTGGTTTTTCAAATGTTTCCTGGAGCGTTGCCAGTGCACTTTCTCTTTCTTCTTGGTTCATGATATGCCTTGAATGAGCAAATCTAACGATTAAGCTAACGGGCAGACAAAAGCGCAGCTTTTGGCTGTCCAGCGAACGAAGCGAGCGAAAGTTGAGCGCATTTTTAGAGGTTAACCCCGCGCCTGACTAGAACGATGTGCTCGTTCTCTGCGTTTGTGTAATGCACGATACCGCCAAAGTCAGTATCGACGAGGGCACCTTCGCCAAGGTAGGACCAGTCACTTGCTGGGTATTGGCTGCTGTACTGGCCTTGGTCTATGCACGCGACGACGTTCCCTTTGTGCTTGCCTGCGATAAGAACCTCATCTCCTAAAAGGGCTTTCTGCCCGTCGATGTAGTTCATTGAAACCTCTAACTATAAGTAGACGACAAAAATGGCATGATTTTTACGCTGCTTGTGTCGCACAAGGTTCCTTGTCCATGCGCAACGCCTTTTGGGGCTTGAGTGTCGCGCCGGAAACGCGACATGAAGCGAGGAGGAAAAGCGATATGACTTATGTACACATTGCGAAGTCATAAGCAGCGCCGCCGCGAAGCGGTGGCGCCCCCTGGAACCGATTGTTAGACAGCAAGCGCTTAATGCGGAAGATCACGCCTCAACCTCCGACGAAGACATTTGCTTCCGCCGTGTGCTCAGGAACTCGGCCATAGCCTTTCTAGCTTGCTTAGCTTGACCCGGGTAGCGGCCGGTCAAAAGACGGTACGCCAGAGCGAAAAGCACGCCGGCAATCCAAAAGAACAACCCGATAGCGACGATCCACCAGGCATAGATGGCATTTGTTAGTGAGTCTGTGACCGTGAACCAGACTACGCCAAGGAGTATGCCTATTTGAAATAATGATCCAAGCCAGTCCCAAGCAGTCCGCAACAACCCACAGAGGTCAGACAGCCGATTACTCAAACGATCGTTACTAAAACGCTCGCATGTCAACTCAACTACCCTGGAGGCGAGCTTTTCATCGGCTAAATCCTCTACAGCCACACCTAGCTTTGTAGCGAGATCCTGCAACTCGGCTTTTTTATTTCTTTCCAACTCCCATGAAGAAATCAACAGCACGATCACGCCAAAGGTGACAGTCGCTAGCATGGCGCCCACTATATGCACTATAGCGATTAGCATCGATAGACTCCTTTCGCCTGACTACTACTACGCGACTTGCCATGTCGCGTTTCTTGTCGTGATGGTGTGTTGGATAACGTTTCTTGCCGTCCTGTAAGTCCTTGTCTAGCTCAGCGGTGGTCGCGGCAAACGCGACATCACCCAGAGAGAAACAAGAAAAGGGTGACGGTAAGCCCTGCGGCCTTCTAGATTCGAAAGCAGCATCGGTGACGCTACCCATTTGCCATCACTGTGTCCACCGTCCGATCCTGGCCGATCGCTGCAAGTCATAACCGGCAGAAACCGACCTGGAGCAGTAACTGACGGCCGGCCGAAACCGGTCAGAGATGGGCGTTTAGAGTGGGAAAATAAGACTGTCCCTTTTTGTTGGCTAATTCTGTTTTGGAAAAGGGACGGAAAAGGGCACCCGTTAGCCGGCGCGCTTTATTTCTTTCTTCCCCTGTAATTCCGCTGTTAGGGGCGACGTGCTTCCAGTTCGCCCAGTTCTTTCTGCAACTGACCCATCAGCTCACCAGTGGTCTGCGACTCATCTGTAATCAGATAGCCCCTGGCAAGAATCGTGAGCGGATGGACTCCCATGTTCGCGGCAAGCTCAGCGAGCTTCTCGATGGTCGGGCTTTTGATGCCGCGCTCGAGGTCGCTGATGTAGCTCTGGCTGGCTCCGACCGCTTCCTGCGAAAGCCCCTTGCTGATCCTGAGTTCCTTGAAGGCCAGCCCGAACGCTTGCTTCAGTTCCATTTCGCCTACTCGCAAAAAGGAACGATGAAGCCTTTCACCGTTCTATTTATCTATACTCAATAGAGTATTATTTGCTAATGGCAAGTCTTCTGACATGCAGACGGGTGTCTTCGCGACGGACCAGGGAGTGACCAATGCACGGACAGCTAACCGAATGGACCCAAGACATCGCCGATGTACTGGCGCGCGCCCCCGGCCGTCCTCAACTGCAGGCGCTCATCGACTGGCTGAAGCGCCTGACCTCCACCGACCACTTCTCGCTGTTCATCTACGAAGGGCAGTGTGCACCGCTGGCGCTGTTCAACACCTTCCCGTCGGACCTGCGGCAGCGCTTCGTCAGTGACTACCAGGCCGGGCCCTATCTGCTGGACCCGTTCTACCTGGCTTGCGTGTTCGGTACGGCCGATGGGCTGTACAGCATGCGGCGGCTGGCGCCTGAGCGCTTCTCTGCCACCGAGTATTTCCGTAGCTATTACCGCTATCTGGCGTTGTCCGAGAAGCTGGGGTTCATCATCAGCCTGGGCGAGGAGAGCAGGGCGGTGCTGTCGCTGTTGTGGCGGCGGGGGACGGCGCCTTCCACTGAGGAGGAGCGGCAATTGCTGCGCAGCGCGGCGCCCGTGGTAGCGCAGGTGGTGCGCTTGGCCTGGGAGGCGTATCGGCAGGACGGCCATCATGTTGTCGATGACCTGAACCAGAAGGTGGATGAGGTGTTCCAGCAGTTCGGCCGGGGCGTACTGAGCCCGAGGGAGCGTGAGGTGGCGCGGCTGCTGCTGGAGGGGCACTCCACTATCTCGGCGTCGCAGCTGCTGCGAATCGGCCCGGGGACGGTGAAGGTGCACCGGCGGAATCTCTACGAGAAATTGAGTATCGGCAGCCAGGCGCAATTGTTTGCCTTGTTCGTGCGGCAGTTGAAGGGCGTGTGAGAACGGGCCAGGAAAGGGCACAGCTCTATTTTCCCTACTCTAATGCCCCTCCTGGCCGGTCTCTGCCGGTTCCCACCGGCAACCTCGGATCGGGAAGCGACAGGCCGACTGCGGGACTAAAATCCATGACCGGTACCAATCGTGGAGAACCAGGATGATCAGCAAAAACACGATATGCCTCTGGTATGACGGCACCGCGTTGGAGGCTGCGACGTTCTATGCCGAGACGTTCCCTGACAGTGTGGTGGGCGCTGTCCATCGCGCGCCTGGCGACTATCCTGCTGGCAAGCAGGGCGATGTCTTGACCGTCGAGTTCACGGTGATGGGCATCCCTTGCCTTGGTCTGAACGGAGGGCCGGCGTTCAGGCATAACGAGGCATTCTCGTTCCAGGTTGCGACCGATGACCAGGCCGAGACCGATCGCTTGTGGAACGCAATCATCGGTCATGGTGGCCAGGAAAGCGCATGCGGATGGTGCAAGGACAAATGGGGCCTGTCGTGGCAGATCACGCCACGCGTATTGACGGCCGCCATTACCAGTCCTGATCGAACAGCGGCCAAGCGCGCGTTCGACGCGATGATGGGCATGCGAAAGATTGATATCGCCGCGATCGAAGCTGCGCTGAAGGGGTGACCAGCGCCCAGGGCCGCGCCGTCGGCGTGACGCCCCGTTCGCTAAGCCTTCAGCAAGCGGCATCGCTCGGCTGGAAGCGTCTCGTTGGTGTGGCGTTGTGGCGGTTGGCGATGCGCTTCCTTGCGCTTGCCGCTGCGCTCGCCACTTTGGCGGCATCAGCGCGTACAGGCCGTAGCTGAAGCTGCGCATCAGCAGCGTCAGCCACTCCAGTTCACCTGAGCACAGCCGAGCCACCGTATCAGACAGAACCCAGCCAAAAGCGGACGGAATTCGTCCCGCTGGAGTAACCCCATTTACCGACGTTCTGGGGCCGTATGATGCCGGTGTGGTTCTGTTACTTGCCCTGCAAGTTTCGTTCTTCCCACCAGTCAAAAGCCTGAAGTGCTCTACGGGCCACTCGGCCGCCGAAGTACGAAAGCGTGTCGTTCGGCATGGAGATGGATTTTCTGTTCACGATCCAGAAGTCCGTCAGTTCGGTTTTATTGCCATTGAGCAGGTCTGCGAGGGTTCGGCCATTGAGGTGCGTCAACGCTACGCCGTGACCAAAGCAACCGCCGGAATAGATGACTCGTTCGTCATTCACGAAGCTGATCTCGGGGACCATGTCGGTGTTCACCGAGACAGGGCCGCCCCATCGATAATCGATGCGCACGTCTTTCAGTTGAGGGTATATCCACTTCAAATGGGCTTCGCAGTGCTGCCAGCTCATGGGCGAGGGTACTTCGTCCATGGCGGGCGTCCGGTAGACGATCGCGTCGCCCCCACCCATGACGATGCGACCATCTGCGGTAGGGCGGTAGTAATGCAGCATTTGCCGGTTGTCTCCGAATGCCTGCCGGTCCTTCCAACCGATACTCTCCCATTGATCCGCAGTGAGGCGCTCGGTGACGACCTGATAGGTCCAGAGGGGGAACTGTCGGCTCTGCAGTCGGCGGGTGTCCGGCACCTGGCGGGAGTAAGCGTTGGTAGCGATCACGAGCTTGTCGGCGGTGACGTTGCCACCCGGGGTCTTGAGAACTATGGCCGAGGCGGTCCTTTCGATGTCCGAGACCGGACTGGCTTCGTAGATTGAAACACCCGCCGATTCGGCCAGGCGCTTGAGCTCTCGAACCTGCTTGCACGGGTTGAGTTGGCCAGTGTTGGACTCATAGATCCCTCCGATGAAGCGCTCGGAATGGAAGTCCTGCTGAATCCGGGATCTGTCCTGCCACTTGAGTTCGCCATCGATGCCCAGTTTCTGGAGCAGTTGATAGGTTTTCTCCATGCGGCCCAGTTGCTTCCCGGAGTAGCTGATGCGAACCATGCCGCTATGACGGTAATCCGATTGGAGACCTTGCTCCTCGATCAGGTTCTTCGTGTGGGCGACCGCCATGTCCAGGTAGTGGTGGGCTTCGATCACTTTCTGCTTGCCCCAGCGCAGCAGCACCATCTCAGGCTCAAGTCCGAAGAGTCTGGTACTGAAACCGGCGTTGCGGCCGCTGGCCCCGAAACCGATAACGGCGGCTTCAAGCACCACGACACGTGCGTTGGGGTTGTCCTGCTTGAATTGCCAGGCGGTGTTCAGGCCGGTGAAGCCGCCGCCGATGATGGCCACATCTACCTTCAGGTCTTCCTTCAGGGAGATGTTGGGCGAGTAGTGCCCGTA
Organism: Metapseudomonas cellulosilytica; assembly: GCF_049334135.1. Taxonomy (NCBI): domain Bacteria; kingdom Pseudomonadati; phylum Pseudomonadota; class Gammaproteobacteria; order Pseudomonadales; family Pseudomonadaceae; genus Metapseudomonas; species Metapseudomonas cellulosilytica. Next base: position 218,244 of record NZ_JBHZGN010000007.1, read on the forward strand.
GTCGTGTTGCCAGAAGGACGTGTTGTCCAGGCGCGGGTCTCGGTGGGTCATGCTGTCGATCTCTGCCGGTGATGTGTCCGTCGGATTTCCTGGCGCGACATCGGATTCTCGCAGTGCGCCATCTTTTGCAGCGTGGGCTGAACTGAATCAGGAAGGTGCCGCAACGGAGCGGCGGATTCCGACTCGCGTTGGCGCTGCTCAGGGTAGCGGGTGGCTCAAGCCGTGAATTGGCAGGGGGTGCCAGTACTTTCAGCAGTTCGCGCCAGGCAGGCGCCGCTGGAGGGCCAGCGCCTGCCGGGGAAAGGCGCGAGCATCTGGCTGGAGAACGTTAGGGGAGGGGGTGGTTGGCGGCTCGGTACTGCTGCGGCGATTGCCCGGTCCAGCGCCGGAAGGCCCGGGTAAAGGAGCCCGACTCGGAATAGCCCACCAGCAACGAAATTTCCGTCATGGAGTACTCCGAATCCTTCATGTAGGCGAGCGCCAGCTCCCGGCGCACATCCTCCACCAACGACGAAAACTCTATCCCGTGCTCTTTGAGGCGACGCTGCAGTGTCCGCCGACTGACGCCAAGCTGTTCGCAGATGTCGACCAGCGATGGCACGCCGCTGCTCATGTCCGCTGCGATCATGCGGGTGATCTGCAGCAGAAGCTCGTCCGGTATGTAGCGTTCATGGCGCTCCTTTTCGAGGTAGGGCTGCAGAGCCTTGTACAGGCGCTCATTGCCATGCGGCACCGGCAGATTCAGCGTCTCGATGGGCAGGTAAAGTCGATTCGTGGGCTGATTGAAGTAGAGCGGGCACTGGAAGATGTGCTTGTGCTCCGACAGGTCGGCTGGCCGGTCATGCTCGAAGTCGACGCGAGACGGCCTTATCTGGCTGTTCGTGATCAAGGTGAGCTGCCGAAAGACGGATGCAATGGCGAACTCGGAATCCTGCCTTCGATGAATGACCGTCGGATCGGAGATCTGGTAGTCGACGTAGACGAAACGGGAGTCCATCTCGTACGTGAATGTCGACTCCTGGGCGAAGACCACGATGAACTGGTGGAGCGTCCTCAGGACCTTTTCGACGCTGGTTGCGCAGTGCATGGCATGTCCGAGCGCGCCGAAATCATCCGCTTCGGTCTGGTTGCCGAGCACGAGCCCGATATTGGGGTTGGTCTTGCCGGCGGCCTCCCAGAGCGCGACGTACTGTTCACCGGGTATCTCCACGTCCGCTCTTTCCAGTATCCGGGTGTCCAATCCGACCACGTCGAGATGTGGCGCGAAGACTTCACTGAATCGACGAAAAAAGTTCTCGGAGAGGACCGTACGCGCTGATTTCATTTGTTCCACAGCCTATCTGTTTGTGTCGCCGCTGATCCCCGGTTGCCGGGCGTGCTGCTTGGGGAGACCTCGACCAGGTCGGTGCTGGACATGCGCCTTTGCCCGCTGCTCGCGGGCGTTCGTCGGCTCAGCCAGCCGGCGCGGATCATCCTCTGCTCGTTGCCGAAGGGCAACGTGCCGTGGCCGTGCCAGCTGCCGCGACTTGCGCGTTCATGACCCGTCGGGAAGCCCTTGGCGCCAGATGCCAAACGGGCTGGCGCGAGCGGGCAATCCTTGGCGCCGGCCTTCCAATAGTTTTGTTCCCAAGGCGAGCCTGAAGATTTTGGCCAGGTCGTGGTGACTGGCCTCGTTTTCCCAGCGCAAGCAGCTCGCCTACCCGAACAAGAACAAGATTAGCGGGGCCGGTTCCATGACCGCAACGACACCCAGTACCGACTCGATGCCGGTATTCACGCCGCACGTCCTTTCCATGCCTCGGGCCTCGCCCTCTCGCTGACCCTTCGTGTCCGCGGAGTGCCGCGTTCCTGAAAGATCACAAGAAAAACCTCAGGAGAACCCCATGAGATTCTTCCCGCGTTCCTTGCTGGGCGGCGCACTGTGCGCGCTGTTCGGTGCCACTGGCCTGCAGGCCGCTTCTTCCGTCGACCCGAGTCGCCTCGGCAGCGACCTCACCCCCATCGGCGCCGAGAAGGCCGGCAATGCCGACGGCAGCATTCCCGCCTGGGACGGTGGCCTGACCAAGCCGCCGGCCGGCTGGTCCCCGGGCCACGGCGACCCCTTCGGCGCCGACAAGCCGCTGTACTCCATCGACGCCAGCAACGTCGCCCAGTACCAGGCGCAACTGCCGGAAGGGCAGGCCGCGCTGATCAAGACCTATCCGGGCTATCGCCTGGACGTCTACCCGACCCATCGCAGCTGCGCGGTTCCGGACGAGGTGGCCGAGCGCACCCGCGCCAACGCCGGGCAGAGCCGGATCGGCAGCGATGGCTGGCGCCTGGAGCAGGCAGTGGGCGCGGCGGTGCCGTTCCCCATCCCGCAGAACGGTGTGGAAGTGCTGTGGAACTTCAAGCTGCGCTACATGGCCAAGGCACGCCGGGCGCAGCTCTCCCTGTTGATGCGGGAGAAGGGTGGCGACCTTTTCGAAGTGAAACAGTGGGCCACCGAGTACTACCCCTATAACGACCCGGCCGTGAAGTCACCGGCCGACACCGACGACATCGAGGCCAAGCTCCTGTACGACGTACTCTCGCCGTCGTCCCGCGCGGGTGAGATGTACCTGCTGCACAGCCTGCTGGACCGCCCCCAGGACGCCTGGATCTACTTCCCGGGGCAGCGCCGGGTGCGCCGTGCGCCGTCCTTCGCCTACGACAACCCCGTCGCCGGCAGCGACAGCCTGTACTTCGTCGACCAGATCAACATGTTCACCGGCGCCCTGGACCGCTACGACTTCAAGCTGATCGGCAAGAAGGAGATGGTGGTGCCCTACAACTCCTACAAGCTGGTGGACAAGGCCAACAAGTACAAGGACCTGATGGGCGCGGACTACCTGAATCGCGACGTGCAACGCTACGAGAAGCACCGCGTCTGGGTGGTCGAGGCGACAGTGAAGGCTGACAAGCGCCACTCCTTCGCCAAGCGGGTGATGTTCTTCGACGAGGACAGTTGGAACCTGCTGCATGTGGACATGTACGACGCCAAGGGCAATCTCTGGCGCGTGCAGGAAGGCAGCCAGTGGGCCGACCCTGGCATCCAGGCCTGCACCAGCTTCGAGTACGTCAGCTATGACCTGGTGGCGCGCCGCTACCTGGCCGATGGATTCACCCAGGAAGGCGAGGTCCTCGACCTGACGGCGGGCCTGGAAGGGCGTGTCACCGACAGCCTGTTCAACCCCAGCGAACTGCGCCGTCGCGGCGAGCGTTGATCGGATCGGAGAACCCCTCGATGAACCACCACAAGCAATGCGCTGCCCCGGCAGCGCAAGGGACCCCGTGCGTCCGCAATCTGCTCGCCCTGGCCGTGATGGCCGCTTCCGGGCTGCTCTGGCCGCAGCCGGGACAGGCGTTCACCTTCGGCTCCGAGGACAGCATTTCGGGCAGCTTCGACTCGACGCTGTCCTACGGCTTCGCCACCCGCCTGGAGGCTCCGGACTGCCACCTGCTGGGCGGCGACAACGGCGGCTGCAACACCGGCACCCGCAACGAACTTGGCCGCTTCTACAACCTCAGTCGGGGTAACGGCTTTGCCAACGCCGACATCAACTACAGCAACGCCGACGACGGCAACCTGAACTACCACAAGCACGATGTGTTCTCCCATGTGATCAAGGGCACCCACGAGCTGAGCCTGAAGTTCGGCGATGGCTGGAGCGCCCTGGGCCGGGTGGCCTGGGCGAAAGACTTCAAGATGGACGACACGCGCCGCACCGAACTGGACGACCAGGCCGAGCGTGACGCCACCGAGCGCTTCGACCTGCTGGACCTGTGGGTGGCGAAGGGCTTCGACATTGGCGACATGCCGGCCAAGGTCAAGGTCGGCAATCAGGTGATCAGCTGGGGCGAGGAGATCTTCGTCACCGGTGGCATCAACCAGATCAACGCCCTCAGCCTGCCCAAGTACCACACGCCGGGCACCCAGCTGAAGGAAGTGTTCATCCCGGCGCCCATGGCCTCGTTCAACCTCGGACTCACCGACACCCTGAGCCTGGAGGCGTACTACCAGTTCAAGTGGAACGCCTACGGCCTGGACCCGGTGGGCACCTACTTCTCCACCGCCGACATCGTGGGGGAGGGGCGGAGGCCCATCTTTTACCCCAGCGGCTATGTGGATGGCCTCCTCGGCGCGGGTACCTGCGCCGCCGTTACGCCTACCGGTCATTGCGGCGATCCGCTGGTGAGCGGTCTCGACGATGCGACCCTGGTGGCCAGCGGCCTGGCGATTCCCTACGGCGGCGAGCGCGCGGCGAAGAACAGCGGCCAGTACGGCGTGGCCCTGCGCTGGACCGCTGAATCCATCGAGACCGAATTCGGCTTCTACTACCAGCGCTACCACGACAAACTGCCCTTCGTCGGCTACACCGCACTGACCAACCCGGACAACCTGGTGGTGGACAACTTCTTCATCAACTACGGCGAGGACAAAGACCTGTTCGGCCTGTCGATGAACACCATGGTGGGGCCGGTGGCCGTGGCCGGCGAGCTGTCCTACCGGCCCGACGACAGCGTCGGCATCGACCCCACGGTGCCCTTCGGCCAAGCCTTCACCGGCAGTTTCAACAAGTTCAGCGTGTTCGACACCGGGGTGCACAAGGGCTTCGTCGAGGAGAAGAAGTGGCAGGCGGACCTCAACGCCATCTACAGCTTCTCCGCCAATGACCCGCTGGGGTTCATCCCAAGCGCCCTGGGCGCCTCCGACGGCTTCATCCTGGCCGAGGCGGTGGTCGCCCACTACCCAGGGCTGGATACCTCCGGCAAGACGCCGTACTTCCTGCCGGACTACTCGCTGCCGGACAAAACCAGCTGGGGCTATGTGGCCGAGATCGGCATCAACTACCCGGACCTGTTCGGCACCGGCATCACCGTCACGCCGCAGCTGGACTTCAGCCACGACGTCAACGGCACCACGCCCAACGCCATGCCCTTTGTCGAGGGGCGCAAGTCGCTGACCACATCCTTGCTGTTCAACTACCGCGACCGCTGGAAGGGCAACCTGCAGTGGGTGCAGTACTGGGGCGGCGGTGACAACAACCTGATGGCCGACCGCGACTTCCTCGCCGGCAGCCTTTCCTACTCGTTCTGACCCAGCGGTGGCCGCGGGGCGCGTCGGCCGGAGGCAATCCGGCCCGGTGCGCCGCCGGGGCCTGCGTTGAATCGAGGCATTCCATGTTGGCTTCACTCGTGTGGGCGCTCGAGCGCTTCTTCTTCCGCCATCGCCTGGCGACCCTGGGCGTACTGGCCGCCGTCACCCTGGTCATGGGGCTGTTCGCCCTGCGCCTGGAAATGTCGGCCGGCTTCGACAAGCAGCTGCCGCAGCAGCATGCCTTCATCAAGACCTTCAACCAGTACCGCGACGTACTGTTCGGCGCCAACCGCATCATCGTGGTGCTGCACGCCAAACAGGGCGACATCTGGAACAAGGCGGCGCTGACCCGCCTGCATGACCTGACCCAGGCGCTGTTCTTCATGCCGGGGATCGACCGCCGCAGCGTCACCTCGCTGTGGACGCCGAACACCCGCGCGGTGCAGATCACCGAGGAAGGCATGAAGGCCGAGGACGTGGTCGGCGGCGATGTCACCGTCGGCACCCTCGACGACCAGGCCATCGCCGGCATCCGCGAGCGCACCCTCATCGGTGGTTTCGTCGGCAGCCTGGTGGCCAACGACCATTCCGGCGCGATGGTGATGGCCGAACTGGCGGACCCGGACCCGCAGACCGGCAAGCGCCTGAACTACCTGGCCTTCAGCCAGCAGCTGGAAGATGAAGTGCGCGCCCGCTTCGCCGATGGCGACTACGACGTGCAGATCATCGGCTTCGCCAAGCAGATGGGAGATATCGGCGCGGGTGCCAGGAGCGTGGTCGGGTTCTTCTTCCTGGCCTTCCTGCTCACCGCGCTGGCGGTCTACTGGTACACGCGCTCCTGGGTGCTGACCTTCCTGCCGCTGTTCTGCTCGCTGGTGTCGGTGGTCTGGCAGTTCGGCACCCTGACCCTGCTGGGGTACGGACTGGACCCGCTGGCGATCCTGGTGCCCTTCCTGGTGTTTGCCATCGGCGTGTCCCACGGGGTGCAGCAGGTGAATTTCATTTCTCGTGAGGTCTGCGCCGGCGCCGACGGCATGACCGCCGCCCGGCGCAGCTTCGGTGGCCTGCTGATTCCCGGCACCCTGGCGCTGATCACCGCCTTCGTCGGCTTCGCCACCCTGGCCCTGGTGCCTATCCCGATGATCCGCGAGCTGGCCATCACCGCCTCGGTGGGCGTGGCCTACAAGATCGTCACCAACCTCATCATGCTGCCGCTGCTGGCCAGCTACTTCCGCTTCGACGCCGCCTACGTGGCCCGGGTGGAGCGTCTGCGTGCCTGGCGTGACGGTGCCATGGTCCGCCTTGGCCGGCTCGCCGAGCCGCGCAACGCCGCCATCGGCAGCCTGCTGTGCCTGGGGCTGATGGTGCTGGCGGTGTGGCAGAGCCAGGGCCGCCATGTCGGCCATGTGCTGCCGGGCGCGCCGGAGCTGCGTGCTGAGTCGCGCTACAACCAGGACGTGGAAAGCGTGGTCAGCCATTTCGCCCTCGGTCTGGACCTCTTCACCGTGGCGGTGGAGACCCCCGAAGGCGGCTGCTACCGGCACGACGTGATGACCTACGTGGACCGCCTCACCTGGTACCTGGGCAATGTGCCCGGCGTGCTCTCGGCGCAGTCGTTGCCGGCACTGACCAAGCTGTCGGCCTCTGGCGTCAACGAAGGCAACCCGAAGTGGGCGGCGTTGCCGATGGACGAGTCGTCACTCGGCGAGGCGGTGCGTCAGGTTCCCGAGGCCCTGCGGCTGTACAACGAGGACTGCACGCTGCTGCCGATCAACCTCTACTTGGCCGACCACAAGGCCAGCACGTTGAAAGAGGTGGTGCAGGCCGTGAAGCGCTATCGCGCTGAGCATCCCCTGGACGGGGTGACGGTGCGCCTGGCCAGCGGCAATGCCGGGGTGCAGGCCGCTACCAACGAAGTGGTGGAAACCTCCGAGCTGCCGATGATGCTCTACGTCTACCTGACCATCGTGCTGCTGGTGTTCCTGGTCTACCGCGACTGGCGGGCGATGATCGCCTGTTGCCTGCCGCTGACCCTGGCCACCTTCCTCGGCTACTGGTTCATGAAGGCGCTGGACATCGGCCTGACCGTGGCGACCCTGCCGGTGATGGTGCTCGCGGTGGGCATCGGCGTCGACTACGCGTTCTACATCTACAACCGCCTGCAGATGCACCTGGCCGAGGGGCAGGACATCGTCAGCGCCTTCCAACAGGGCCTGCGGGAAGTCGGCGTGGCCACGGTGTTCACCGCGCTGACGCTGTCGGTCGGCGTCGCCACCTGGTCCTTCTCGGCGCTCAAGTTCCAGGCCGACATGGGCCTGCTGCTCACCTTCATGTTCATGGTCAACATGATCATGGCCATCACCCTGCTGCCGGCCATCGCCGTGATGCTGGACACCCTGATTCCACGACGGGGGCCGGTCCGTGCGCCCCTGCTCGCGCACTGAAGAGGAGGACTGTCGATGTTCGCGATTCACTCCCTGCGCCTGTTGCTGGCGGCGCTGATCCTGGCCAGCGGCGGCAGCCCGCACGCCGCAGAGGACGCCGGTCCGGCCATGTCCCTGGCGGCGCCGCAGCACGCCCCGCTGGTGGCGGTGGCCCGTGCTGGCGAGCGCCTGGCAGCAGTGGGCGACCACGGCGTGGTGGTGCTCTCCGACGATGGCCAGGCCTGGCGCCAGGCGCGCAGCGTGCCGGTGGATGGCTTGCTTACCGCCGTCAGCTTCACCGATGCCCGACAGGGCTGGGCCGTTGGCCACGGTGGCGTGTTGCTGCACAGCGAGGACGGCGGCGAGACCTGGACCCGGCAGGCGGACCTGGAGGGCCAGCCCGTGCTGCTGTCGGTCTGGTTCGAGAATAACCGGCACGGCATCGTCACCGGCGCCTACGGCTATGCCGCGCAAACCCGCGATGGCGGCAACAGCTGGCAGCGCCTCAGCGTGGGCGCCGAAGGCGACGACTACCACCTCAACCAGGTCTTTCCCGGCCCGAATGGCAGCCTGTTCATCGTCGCCGAAATGGGCAACGCCTTCCGTTCCCGCGATGGCGGCTCGTCCTGGGAAACCCTGGACACCGGGGCCAGCGGCTCGCTGTGGACGGGGCTCGGGCTGCGCGATGGCCGTGTGTTGCTCGCCGGCATGAGCGGCCGCGTGCTGCTGAGCGATGACCAGGGCGACAGCTGGCGAGAGCTGGACAGTGGCAGCCACGAAGCCATCACCGCCCTGGCCCAACTGCCTGACGGGCGCGTGGCGCTGGTGGGCAATGGCGGACTGGTGGGCTGGTCGGACCCCGGGGTAGGGCGCTTCACCGCCACGATCCGTGAAGACCGCCTGAACCTGGCGGCGCTGGCGTCCCAGGCCGGCAGTGGCCTGCTGCTGTTCGGACCTTCGGGTGTGCTGCTTCAGGCGAGCGGCATCGGTCCGCAGCCCTGACGCCAGATGCCAAACGGGATGACGCGGCCAGCCAAGCCAGCGCCGTGGTGCCATCCCTAGACTGCAGGTTCGGCGCTGCTTGCCGGGCCCTCAATCCACGCCATCGGAACAACCCTATGCTGAAGTCTTCATTGCGAAACCTGCTGTGCGGCCTGTCGCTGGCCGTCCTGGCGCTACCCGCCGTGGCGACGTTCCAACCGGAACAGGCCCATGTGCAAGTGCTGGGGGATCACAAGGGGCAGGACTGGTTCTGGATCTGGGGCAGCAATGCTCCCAACATGGTGGATGGTCGCGCCTACCTGTTCGCCGACGACGGCCGCAATCTCGGTGTGCTGAACACCGGAACGTGGTCCAACGGCCTGGTCTTCTCCCGCAAGCGCGACGAGCTCTATGCCACCGAGATCTACTTCAGCCGGGGCGTGCGCGGTACCCGCTCGGACGTGGTGACGGTGTATGACGCCCGCACCCTGAGTCCGAAGCAGGAGATCGGCATTCCCGCCAAGCGCATGACGGCGCTGATCTCCACGGGAATCAGCGTCCTGTCGGACGACGAGCGCTTCCTGCTGGTGCTCAACTTCACCCCGGCTCAATCCATTTCCATCGTCGACCTTGAATCCCACCGCTTCGTCAGCGAAGTCGCGACGCCGGGCTGCGCTTCCATCTACCCTGCGGGCCCGCGCGACTTCTACGCCGTCTGCGGCAATGGCGGCTTCTTCCACCTCGGCCTCGACGATGCCGGACAGGTCCGCGTGCAGTCCCGCACCGCGCCGGCCTTCGACCCGCTCAAGGACCGGATCCTCACCACCGGGGTGCGCCAGGGCGATACCTGGTACTTCGTCTCCCAACAGAACAACGCCTACGGCATCCGCATGAACGCCGAGGGCGTCCAGACCACCCGGCAGTGGTCCCTGGTCAGCGACGGGGAGCGTGCCGATGGCTGGGGGGTGGCGGGCAACCACGGCACTGCGCTGCACCAACGCAGCGGGCGGCTGTTTGTGCTGATGCACCAGGACAAGCCGGAGAACTACCAGAAGCCAGGCACCGAGGTCTGGGTGTTCGACATTGCCACGCAACAGCGGCTGGCGCGCGTCGAGCTGAAGGAGCAGAGCACCGCCATCGGTGTCAGCCAGGGTGAACATCCGCGCTTGTACAGCCTCGACTGGCTGGTGCCCATGCCCACGTTGTTCACCACCTGGATCTACCTGACCGAGGGCGAGGCCGGCCTGGGACCGCTGCTACGCCAGGGGATCAACCTCTACGACGCCGACAGCGGCGAGCACCTGCGCAGCATCGGCGACATTCCCCTGGGGTTCATGAACGTGGTGGCGCCATGGTGATCGCGGCCTTTCTCCAGGACCCCATGGTTCACCTCGCCAGCGCGGGCGGCCTGGTGCTGCTGCTGGGCTCTGCGGGGCTGTACAAGTTGCGCGATGGCCAGGGCTTCGCTCGGGTGCTGCAGGGCTACGGTGCGGCGTTCGGCGGCCAACTGACGGGGCTCTCGGGGCTGCTCAAGGTTCTGGTGCCAGCCCTCGAATTGCTGGCTGCCGCCGGTGTCGTGGCAAGTGTCTGGTGGCCCCAGGCAGCACTGCCCGCTGTGTCGCTGCTGGCGCTCTATGCCGGGGTGCTCGCCCTGGCCGCTCGACGCGGAGCGGCCATCAAGGACTGCGGCTGCCATTGGGGTGGCCGACCCCAGGCACCCAGTGCGGCCTTGGCGGTGCGCAACCTGGTGCTGCTGCTGCCTGCCCTCAACCTGCTGCTGCCGTCGCAGAGCCGCCCCCTGGTGTGGTTCGACGCCATCACCTTGGCCGGCGCCGTTTTCAGCGGCCTGGCCCTCTATCTGCTGGCGAACCTGCTGATCGCCAATCGTTCTTCCCTGCAAGAGTTGATCGAGCCATGACACATGCACTGATGATCTCCAGCTTCTTCTCCTGGCTGACCACCCTGGGCCTGGCCATTGCCGTCTGGGCACTGGCACGCCAGATCGGCCTGCTGCACGAACGCATCCGCCCGGTGGGAGCCTTGTCCCTCGGCAAGTCCATCAAGGCCGGCGAGACGGCGCCGCGCTTCACCTTGCCCAGCCTCACCGGTGGCTCGGTCAACCTCGGCGGGGCCAGCGAGCGGGGCCAGTCGACCCTGCTGTTCTTCCTCTCCGAAACCTGCCCGGTGTGCAAGACCCTGCTGCCGGTACTCCGCTCGGTACGCGGGCGCGAGGGCTCCCGGCTGCGCATCGTCCTGGCCAGCGACGGTGAGGCCGCTGCCCATGAGGCCTTCATCGCTGCCCAGCGGCTTCAGGATTTTCCCTACCTGCTGTCCCGCGAGGTCGGCCTGGCCTACCAGATCAGCAAGCTGCCCTACGCCGTGCTGATCGACGCGGCCGGCTCCGTGGTCACCCATGGCCTGGTCAACACCCGTGAGCACCTGGAAAGCCTGTTCGAGGCCCAGGCTCTGGGCGTGTCCTCGATCCAGGCCTGGCAGGCTTCGCGACAGGCGGCCGAACATTCCCTTTACCAGCAGGTGCACTGAGCATGGCGATCCGATGGTTTGACGAGGCCACCGAACTTTTCACCCGGCGTACCGCGCGGGGCACTTCCCGTCGAGGGTTTCTCGGTGGACTGGGCACGCTAATGATCGGTGCCGGCGCGGCGACGCTGCTGCCGGTGTATCGCAGCAACGCCTTCGCCCAGTCCGGCGGTGGCCTGGTGGAGGAGGGCGACCCCAACAGCTGCGACTACTGGCGCTACTGCGCCATCGACGGCTTCCTTTGCGGCTGCTGTGGCGGCTCGCCCAACAGTTGCCCGCCCGGCACCGTACGCTCGGACATCACCTGGATCGGCACCTGCCGCAATCCTGCGGACGGCAAGGACTACGTGATCTCCTACAACGACTGTTGCGGCAAGGGCAATTGCGGACGCTGCGTGTGCCAGCGCGACGAGGGCGACACGCCGCTGTACCGGCCGCAGAGCTCCAACGACATCAACTGGTGCTCCGGCAGCCACGCCGACATGCCCTATCACTGCTCCCTGTCGGTGGTGATCGGGATGAAGGAGTAGGCCATGGCGCTCCGTGTGCTTGCCGTCCCGGCGCTTGTCGTGTTGCTCGTGATGGGTTCGCCCATCGCGGCGGCCACCGAGCCGCGCCAGTTCGACTACATGCTCAACTGCCAAGGCTGCCACCTGCCGGATGGCAGCGGCAACGCGGAGCGGCAGGTGCCGGCCTTCCCGGGGCAGTTGGGCAAGTTCCTCGGCGTGCCCGGAGGCCGCGAGTACCTGGTGCAGGTGCCGGGCTCGGCGCTGTCGGGTCTTTCCGACAACGCGCTGGCAGACGTCCTCAACTGGATGCTGGAAACCTTCAGCGCGACCGAGTTGCCGGCTGGCTTCGAACCCTATACCGGCGCCGAACTGCACGCCTGGCGCCAGTCGCCCCCGGCGGATGTCGAGCGCGTACGCCGAGAACTGCTGGAGCGCATCGCCCGGCAAGAAGAACAACAGCGCAAGGGAAACTGACCACATGAAGTACCGCATCTGCATCGGCGCGCTCCTGCTCGCCGCGACCCTGCATGTCCGGGCCGAGCCGGCACCGGGCGCCGCCCAGCTGCAAACCTGTGCTGCCTGCCATGGCGATCAGGGCCAGGGCAACCCGGTGCTCGGTGCGCCGAGGCTGGCTGGCCAGCAGGCCGACTACCTCCTCCAGCAGTTGCTGGGCTTCAAGGCGGGCCGTCGAGGCTACGACATGCGTGACAACCATGGTGCTCAGATGCGTGCGGTGGTGGCGAGCCTCGATGAGGCCGAGTTTGCGCCCCTGGCCATGCACTATGCCGGGCAGGACCTTGGCCTCGGCCGTGTGCCGACTGTGGCCGATGCCAGTGGCATGTCCGCCTATCAGGGCACCTGCGCCGCCTGCCATGGCCCCGATGGTGGCGGCTACTCGCTGCTGAAGACACCTAACCTGCGCATCCTCGATGCCGCCTATCTGGAGCGCCAGCTTAGCCATTACGCCCAAGGGGTGCGGGGCGCCGACGCCCATGCCGACCTGCACGGTATCTGGATGCGCGGCATTTCCCTCCAAGTGGGTGGCGCGGCCGAGCGCAAGGCCATAGTCGACTACATCGGCACGCTGGCGGCGGCTCCGATCCCAGCTGCCGGCAATTGATCCCACGGGGGCCGCTTCCGCTCCCCATGACCCTGATTCAATCACTACTGGCTGTGCCGGCCAGCGCGCCGCGCGTTGTCTTACTCATTGAGGTGTTGATCGAAATGGCGTCCAAAGACTTTATCAAGGGGTTCCGTCACGAACTGGCCAACCGTGCCTTCGCATTCCTGGCCATCGAGCGGATGGCCGAGCGGTTCGTGGGTCATGAGCACGGATTGTTCTGGAAGTCCTATCTGGACCTGGAGGTGTTCAATCGTCCTCACTACGCACTTGCTGCCAGGCGATGGGGGCAGGGCACCGCGCCCGGGATGTTGACCAGACTGAAGGCTTTGGCCGTTTCCTCGTTGCCCGCAAGGCTGCATGGACCGTTGCTGAGGTTCATCTACCGCGAAACCCTGAAGTACCTCGAATGGCTGAAAAAGCTGCGGCGACAAGGGCCGGCGAATGCCAGGCGGTTCCTGGAGTACATGGTGGAGCAGGAGGAAGTTCAGCTTGAAATGATGCGACTGGCATTGGCGGGCCGCTATACCGAGATCGCGAGTTGCGCCGACGACTTCTTCTGCAAGTACAACGGCTCAGTGCGACTCTTCGATGACGGCGAGGCGGGCAAACTTCGTTGATGCGGCCGTCTGACCGCCGGCCGCGTTGGGTGTGAATGCGACATTCAGCAGCGATCTGCGAGAGCAGGGGACAGCAGATCTATCTCTCCCACTCCAATGTCTCCTTATGGCCGATTCTGTTGAAAAAGGCGGTGCCTTCCCGCTTCGCCTTCATCGATCGGTAGCGGCCTGTCACGAACGACCGGAACCGCCCCATGCTGCTCACGGAAGGCAGAAATCGGCCAAAAGTTATATCCCCTTCCTCTTTCAAATACGGGCGTTTGGAGTGCCGCGAGCGTTCTTCTTCTCCAAGATCATCGAGGCTTCGTTGTAGGCCTTCTGGAAAGCGTCGCCACCGACCCAATTCACTGCCGTGTCTTCGTCTTCATCGTGGAAGAACCCGCGGTAGGCAATCAGCAGCCCCATCATGAAGTCGATCGCCGACTCTTGCGATTCCTCCGCGACCACCAGCTCCAATACCGGGTATTGCAGGAATACCAAACACATCGCTAGTAGGCTGCTGTCTTCGCCGACCTTCATCGCTTGGAACAGATCGTCAAAGTGTGCCGGGTCGAAACCGTTCTCTTCGATGTCTTTGAAGTCGAAGGTGCTCAGGTCAATTTCGACATCATCGAACGGCTCGTTGACCAGCGGATTGGCTAGCAGCGGATGTACGACATTGGCTTTGGCTTTGCCCGAGCGGTTCTGCTTGGCCTTGGCCTTGGCTCGCTGCGCACGTTTTTGCTGTTTAGTTGGGGAAGCCATGGAGGCAAGTTCCTTGTTCGATACAGCCATGTTCATGGCCCAGGGTAATCGGGCACGAATTGTATTCAGTCTTGGCTAGGTTCGTCGGCCAAGGGGCAGATCTTTCGTGCTCTAAACGTTTGCTTTCGGCCAGAGCGACCGTTACACCGAGCTGCCTGTGTTACAGCGATCGAGCCGATCCTCACGATTTCGAAGACGGTCCCCGCCATTTTTCAAAACCATCCAGCAGGATGGCCATGCCTGCATCGAATGTCGCGGGACTGTCGATCGCGGAGAAGGGCAAAGCCAGATAGGCCGCCCCCTCATGGTTGCCTGCTCCGAATTTGGAGAGGTAACCCGTGATGAAATCACCGTGGGTTTGGGGCGACTGCCGGTTCTCTTTCTCTGCCGCCATCACCGAGATGAACAACATGAGCAGGTGATAGGCCATCGCTGCAAATGGGCCAGGAAGCTCCGCCTGCTTGAGGATCAGGCCGATATGGTCGAAGTAGGCCAGGCCGTAATCAACCTCGCCTGGCTGCACTCGCTGGAACAGACGGAACTTGTTCTCGGTGAGGATGTAGGTAGCCAGTCCCGGCCAGCGCTCCAGGGTGGTGAGCGACGAGCGCGCGAAGCCTTCGATATCTGTGCGCCAGTCGCCCGTGAGTTCAGGGAGCAACTGCAGGCGCTCCTTGAATGCGGCGTTGATCACGGCGCTGATCAGTTCGTCCCGGCTCCCCAGGTGGTAGTGCACCATGCCGGCGGCGACCCCGAGCTCCTTGCCGATCCGTACCATGCTGACCTCGGTCAGGGATTCGGACTGGGCGATTCTGATGGCGCACTCCACCATCGCGTCCCGGGAAACGTCCCGATCACTCTTTGGGCGGCGGCCGGCTCGCTTGCGCGTAGCAGTTTCAGGAGCTGCGGCTGCATCGGTTGGTTCTGTCATTGGGCTTCCCTACGATCTAATTGATACCCCCTCAGATTATCGACTGATTTTCCCGGACCCCACAACAAGGGCGTCTCGGCTGAGCCTGCCCGCACCAACATCCGCGGTGCTCTTGTAACCGGCGGGGGCTTCCAGGTTCCCAGGCCTTCCTCTCTCACATGACCTCGCTCGAACCGAGCGCTGACTGTGCTGCGGGGTCTTTGCAGGCCTTCAAAAAAATTACTTTCGGATTAATTGACACCCTCTCAGTTTATGCCCTAGTCTTGCTTCAAGGTTAATTGAGACTGTCTCAATAAAAGGTTAAAGACCCATCCGGGTCATGCAGGAGGGCCCATGGCGGCAAGTCCCAACAACAAGAAAGTCGCGGTTACCGCAGGATTGCGCGGTGCCTCCTGGCAACCGGAGCGGATGGCCAAGCCGTTCAGCTCGACACCCTGTCCGCTGGTCACTCAGGATGGCCAGGGCGCGCTGGGCGTGCTGTTTTCCCGTGGAGGGGAGCGCAAGGTCGTTTTCATCATGCATCCCCGGGAGTTGGTGGTGACTCACTATCTGGTCCCGGAAGTGCTGGACGCGGGGTGGGCCTGCTGGGTCCAGGGTGCTCGCTCTGTCGGCAACGACCTGCGCCTTGAGCACGAGTTCGCCCTTTACGATGTGGCTGCCGGGATGCGCCGCCTGCGGGAGATGGGTTTCGAGACCATCGTTCTGCTCGGCAACTCGGGTGGGGCGGGGCTGTTCACGTACTACAACCAACAGTCGCTGTGTGCGCCGGAGCGGCGGATTGCAAAGACTCCGGCTGGTCGAGCTACGAAGTTCGAAACGGCGGACTTCCCGGTGGTCGACGGTATCGCCCTGGTCTCGCCCCATCCCGGCCAGGGCATCCTGCTGATGAATGCGCTGGATCCCTCCGTGATCGATGAGGCCGATCCATTCTCGGTCGATTCCGCGCTGGACCCCTTCAGTGAGTCGAATGGTTTTCGCCTGCCGCCGGAGTCTTCTCGCTACGGTGCGGACTTCATCGAACGCTACCGGGTGGCACAACGTGAGCGGGTGGCGCGGATCGATGCCCATGCCCGGCACCTGGTCGAGCGGCGTCAGGCCGCACGCGAGCGGCTGAAGTCCGGCGGCTCTCGGGACGATAAGGCCCTCGCCAGCCATGGCCCGATCTTTCAGGTCTGGCGCACCGACGCGGATCTGCGCTGCTGGGATACCTCGCTGGACCCATCAGACCGTTACGTCGGCTCGCTGTGGGGCAGTGATCCGTTCATCTCGAACCTGGGCAGTGTCGGTTTCGGACGCATCGTCACACCGGAGTCGTGGTTGTCGACCTGGTCGGGACTCTCCTCGAACGCCTCGCTGGCCAAGTGTGCGAGCTCAATCGAGCAGCCCGCGCTGCTCATCGAATACACCGGTGACAACTGCGTGTTCCCGGCGGATGCCGACGCCATCTTCGACACGATCTCCACGTCCCGCAAAGAGCGTTACCGCGTGCGGGGCAATCACCACGGTCAGGCCCTGGACGAGGGCGAAATCTCAGGCCAGCTCGTTGCCGGCGAACACCTGGGACGTTGGCTTCAGGACCACTTCTAAACCGACAAGCAAGAGCGTGCACTCATGACAATTACAAAAAAAGAAACGTCCTCCACCACTGCCACTGCCACTGCCACTGCCGGCTCCGGCGTGCAGCCGCTACGGCACGTCGCAGCGCCGATCCCTGGCGTTGTCTACCCGAAGCAGAGCGAACTCGACCGCTACGTTGAGGATGGTGTGCTGGGCTTCGAAACCATGCCAGACGGCTTCCGTTCGATCGTTCGGCAGTTCCCCGACAACGTCGCCTTGCTGGGGCCGAATCTGCGCATCACTTACCGCGAGCTGGACGGGCTTTCCACTCGCCTGGCGGCGGCCTTCCTGAAGCAAGGCCTGCAGCCGCTGGATCGCGTGGTATTTCAGTTGCGCGATAGCGAGCAATTGATCATCGCTTTCCTCGCCTGCCTCAAGGCCGGGCTGATCCCGATCTGCACCCTGGCCGCACACCGCGAGCGCGAAATCGGTTACCTGGCGGAGCTGGCCGAAGCCAAGCTGCACATCGTCCAGGGCGACGATCCGAAATTCGACAGCATCGGCTTTGCCCGCAAGATGCAGGAAGCTGCGCCTTCGCTGACGCTGATCATGCAGGTGCGGGGCGAGCCGGAGGAGGGCGTCCTGCACCAGGACCAGCTCATCGCCGGAATCGATCTGGAACAGGCCGAAGCGATTGTCCAGGACGTGGTGCTGGACCCCTTCCAGGTCGCCGTATTCCAGCTGTCCGGCGGTACCACGGGGGTTCCGAAGATCATCCCGCGCTTCCACAACGAGTACCTCTACAACATGCGGGCGGTGGCGAGCTGGCTGGGCTACCAGCCGGACGACGTGCTGTTCATGCCGCAGCCGATGGTCCACAACCTCAACATGGGCTGCTGCTTCGGGCCCTTCCTGATGACTGGCGGCACCGTGACGGTGACGCCCGACCTGCAGCCGGAAACCCTGATTTCGCTGATCGCCTCGACGAAGCCGACCTGGCTGATGCTCGGCGGTCCGATCATTGCCCGGCTCGAAGCCGCCATCCACGATGGCCGGGTCGATCTCGCCAACGCCCGCGGCGTGCTGGTGGCCAACAGTGCCGCCAAGCTGCAGAAGCTCCTCGGCGTGCGCACCCACAATGTCTTCGGCATCACCGAGGGTGTGATCATGTTCGGCCACAAGGAGGATTCCGCCGAAGCCCATGACACCACCAACGGCCGACCGGTATCCGCCTGGGACGACGTCCGCATCCTGGTGCCGGGCACCGAGCAGGATGCCAGGCCTGGCGAGATCGGCGAGCCCGCCTTCAAGGGCCCCTACACCATCCATGGCTACTTCCGCGCGGAAGAGCG
Source organism: Metapseudomonas cellulosilytica (assembly GCF_049334135.1). NCBI lineage: Bacteria > Pseudomonadati > Pseudomonadota > Gammaproteobacteria > Pseudomonadales > Pseudomonadaceae > Metapseudomonas > Metapseudomonas cellulosilytica. The sequence goes on from NZ_JBHZGN010000007.1 coordinate 236,138, forward strand.
CAACAGGGAAACCTTCACCCGCGACGGTTACTACCGCTCGGGCGACCTCATGTACACCAAGGTCATCGACGGCAAGACCTATTACGTGTTCTGCGGCCGCCTGAAGGACCTGGTCAGCCGCGGTGGCGAGAAGATCAACTGCGAAGAAGTCGAGCTGGCCGTGGCCGGCCACCCGGCGGTGGCTGCCGTTGCCGCCGTGGGCTACCCGTGCCCGATCTTCGACGAGCGCCTGTGCGCCGCCATGGTGCTGCGCGAAGGTTTCACCGCACCCAGCGTCGCCGAGCTGGGCACCTACCTCCAGGACTACGGTCTGGCCAAGTTCAAGTGGCCGGAACGAATCGAAGTGCTCGACGCATTCCCCCTGACGGCCTCCGGCAAGCTCAGCAAGGAAAAACTGCGTGAGCTGGTCAAGGCGAATGTCGAGCGCGAGCGGGCACAACAAGCGAACTGAAAAGCGGTTCAGAGGAGTATTTCAGATGGCAATGAATCAACCCGTTCTCAAGGGTGTGCATCACAGCGCCAGGCCGACCTGGAAGCTGCGTGAGACCGTGGAGTTCTACCGGGACAAGCTGGGTCTGCCGCTGGTGCATGCGATATCGGCCCGTGGCTGGGGACCGTCCAACCACCCCGATTTCCTGCACTTCTTCTTCGATAGCGGCAATCACAGCACCATCGCCTTCTTCTACTACATCGACACCGAGCAGCCGGACTACACCCGGCCGGTGGCCGACTACCGCTTCGAGGCGACTCACACCGCCTGGCGTGTCGACAGCCGTGAAGAGCTGCTGGCCTGGCGCGACCGCCTGGAAAGCCAGGGCATTCCGCTGATCTTCCAGATCCGCCATGAACTGATCGAGTCGATCTACTTCAACGATCCGAATGGCTACTACCTGGAGATCACCATCCAGGAACGGCCGATGGATGCGCTCGATGCCGAGGACGCCACCCGGACCCTCGAGGCCGCCATGGCCCTCGAGGATGCCCAGCAGGCAGGCACCGGCGGCTTCACCAGCATCGACCAGGTCTGGCTGGCCAAGGCTGCCGGCATCGCGCCCAAGGCGGTCGACGAAGTGGCGCTGTTCGTCCTGGATGCTCCGGAGTTTCGTCCCTTGGTCGAGGCAGCCGAGCAGGCGCCGGAGTACCGGCTCGAGAACCTGAACAACGGTTACTGGAAGATCACCGCCAAGGACGCCCTGGTGTTCGAACGCAAGAAGCTGGGCTTCGTGCCGGCGTTGTGGAACGCGGCGCTGACCGGCGGTTACGTGGGCGAGATCACCGAGTTCGATCGTTATCGGCTGCAGATCAGCCGGGGAGACCAGTGATGAAAGTGGCGATTGTGGGCGGCGGTCCGTCCGGCTTGTATCTCGGCCTGCTGCTCAAGCGCGGTGCGCCGCACTGGAAGGTGGAAGTCTTCGAGCAGAATGCGGCGGACGCCACCTTCGGCTTCGGTGTAGTGCTGGCGGACACCGGTCTCCAGCAGCTGCGAGATGCGGATGTCGCGTCCTACGAGGCTCTTTGCGCAGCGACGCAGCAGCATGAGCACCAGGTCATCGTGCAAGCCGAGACGCCCATCGAGATCCGTCTGCCCGTGAAGGGCGGGGCGATTCCCAGGCTCACCTTGCTGCAGATCCTCGAGCAGCAGGCGGAGGAGGCGGGCGTGGTGGTGCACTACCGGCAACGAATCGACAGCTCCGCGGACCTCGTCCGGTTGGGGCTGGACGATGCCGACGTGGTGGTGGGTGCCGATGGCGTCAATTCGGTGATCCGCCGGGAGTTCGCGCAGGCCTTCGGCACCACCAGCAGTACCCTGGGCAACCACTTCGCCTGGTACGGCACGGCGAAGGTCTTCGATGCCTCGGCCCTGATCTTCCGCAAGTACGAGGGCGGCCATTTCGTCGCTCACTACTACGCCTACAGCGACGAGATGAGCACCTTCGTCGCCGAGTGCGACGATGCCACCTGGCAGCGCCTGAACCTTGGCAGCTTGAGTGACGCGCAACGTCAGGCGCTGATGGAGAAGATCTTCGCCCCCGAACTGGAGGGGGCGCCACTGATGGATGGCAGCGCCCGTGTCGTCTGGCGGCAGTTCCCGGTGATCCGCAACGCCCACTGGACCCATGGGCGCTATGCACTGGTGGGTGACGCCCTGGCGAGCGCGCACTTCTCCATCGGCTCCGGCACGCGGATCGCCATGAACGATTCCATCGCGCTGGCCAGGGCACTACTCGCTTGCGACGGGGATGCCCTGGCGGGACTCGCTGCCTACGAGCGCAATCATCGACCCAGCAAGCAGAAGCTCATCTCGGCTTCCGAGCGTTCCTATCTCTGGTACGAGCGCATGGCGCAGTGGATGGACAACTACACGCCGGAGGAATTCGTCTACCAGTTCATGACGCGTACTGGCCGGGTCGACGATGACCGCCTGCGTCGCGAGTACCCGGAACTGATGGTGCGCCTGGGCAAGGCCGGGAGCGTGGCATGAACGAGAGTGTCGAAGTCGTCGTCTGCCATCAGCCCTTCACGGTGCGGCGCACCGTGCGCTGGATGGACTGCGACCCGGCCGGCGTGGTCTTCACCGGCCGTTTCACCGACTACCTGATCGGCGCCGTCATGCACTTCTACCGCCACATCGGCTGGGGCCCCGGCGCGGCCGGGGAGGGCAACGTCGGTCTGCCCTGCAAGCACATGGCGCTGACCTTCCACGTCAGCCTGCCGCCGGATGCGGTGGTGGATATCCGCATCCAGGTGGGCGCGATCCGCGAGCGGACTTTCGACCTGGTGGCCAATGCTTACCTGCCCGATGGCCAACTGGCCTTCGAGGGTGTCTTTTCGCCGATCTGCATCGCACCGGCAGAGCGCCGGAGTGTGCCTGTCCCGCAGGAACTGCGGGAGGTTCTGCAACATCACCAGATTTCTGCCGAAGGGGTTCGTTCATGACCGCTACCTATCGAATTGGCCAGATCGTGCCCAGTTCCAACACCACGATGGAAACGGAGATTCCGGCGATGCTCGGCGCTCGCCAGCAGATTCGTCCCGAACGCTTCACCTTCCATTCCAGCCGCATGCGCATGCACAAGGTCACTCGCGAAGAGCTGGAAGCGATGAACCGGGAAGCCCTGCGTTGCGCTGCAGAACTGGCAGACGCCCGGGTGGACGTCATGAGTACGGCGTGCCTGGTGGCCATCATGGCCATGGGCAACGGCTATCACCGCCAGGTCCAGGAAGAGTTGACCGCCGTCGCCCGGGCCAATCAGTGCGATGCACCGGTGATGACCTCGGCGGGCGCTCTGGTGGAAGGGTTGAAGATCATGGGCGCCCGCAGGATTTCGCTACTGGCCCCTTACATGCGGTCGCTGTGTGATCGGGTGGTCGAGTACATCGAAAGCGAAGGCATCGAAGTGGTGGATTCCATCGCCTTCGAGATCCCGGACAACCTGGAAGTCGGTCGTCGTGATCCGGCACTGCTGCTTGAGGACGTGAAGAAGCTCGATACGACCGGCGTCGACGTCGTGGTGCTGTCCGCTTGTGTGCAGATGCAGTCGCTGCCATCGATCCAGTTGGCCGAGGATGCACTGGGCATCCCCGTCACCTCGACCGCCGTGTGCACGGTTCGCCGCATGCTCGACCACCTGGGGCTGGACCCCGTGGTGCCTGGCGCCGGCGCACTGCTATCCGGGCGCTACCCGGCGGCGTCGGGAGACCGTCATGCGTGAGGCTGTCATCGTCTCGACGGCGCGGACTCCCATTGGCAAGGCGTCGCGTGGAGCTCTCAACAACATCAAGTCGCCAACGCTGATGGGGCATGCGCTGCGCCACGCCGTGGAGCGCTCCGGCATCGATCCCCAACTGATCGAGGACGTGGTGATCGGTACGGTGCTCTCCGCAGGCACGGCCGGCTCCAACCTGGCGCGTAACGCCGTGTTCGCCGCCGGTCTGCCGCTTTCGGTGAGTGGCCAGACGATCGATCGCCAATGTTCGTCGGGGCTCATGGCAATCGCCTCGGCCGCCAAGCAGATCATGGTTGATGGCATGAACGTCGTCGCTGCAGGCGGGCAGGAGAACATTTCCGCCGTGCAGCAGCCGTATTTCCAGTGGGTCGCGGACGAGCAGGATGGAGCGGTCATCGAGGCAGTGCCGCACGCGTACATGCCCATGTTGCAGACGGCGGAATTCGTGGCGCGCAAATATGGCATCTCGCGGGAAGCGCAGGATGAGTTCGCCTTCATCTCCCAGTTGCGTACTGCCCGTGCCCAGGCAGACGGGCGTTTCCGTGAAGAAATCGCCCCGATCAGCGCGCCGCAACGCGTCGTGGACAAGGTCACAGGGGCCGTACGCCTGCAGACAGTGTTGCTCGAACAGGACGAGGGTAATCGTCCCGATACCACGCTCGACGGACTGGCGTGTCTATCTCCAGTGCTGGAAGGCGGCAGTGTCACGGCGGGGAATGCGAGCCAACTGTCCGATGGCGCCAGCGCCTGTGTCCTGATGGATCGCCGTTCCGCCGAGCAACAGGGCCTGTCGCCGCTTGGCATTTACCGAGGCATGGCGGTGGCGGGACTGGCGCCCGAGGAGATGGGCATAGGCCCGATCCTCGCCATTCCCAAACTGCTGAGGCAGCACGGCCTGCGCGTCCAGGACATCGACCTGTGGGAGCTCAACGAGGCGTTCGCCTGCCAGGCCCTGTACTGCCAACGCCAGCTCGGCATCGACCCCGAAACCTGCAATGTCAACGGCGGCGCCATTGCGATCGGACATCCCTACGGGATGACCGGTGCGCGCCAGGTCGGGCACGTGCTGATCGAAGGCAAGCGCCGGAAGGCGCGGTATGCCGTGGTGTCGATGTGTGTGGGAGGCGGGATGGGCGCTGCAGGTCTGTTCGAAATCGCCTGACCCAGCCGCTTCCCCGTCAATCCGGAACTGCTCGAGCGCAGGTGCGCCCTGGAGGGCGGTCATGCCAGGGCAGGAGGCCCTGACCTGCGCTTCTGCGTGCATGAAGACTCCGTGGAGCTTCACGAAGCCTTCAAGAATGAAACCAAAACAACAAAGGTGGTATGCGATATGTCGGTAGAACAAAAACAATACGAACTGAACGTGCTGACCAGCGGCCTGTACTTCGGTGAGGGCCCGCGCTGGAAGGACGGCAAGCTGTATATCTCGGACATGCTGGGCAAGAAGGTCTACCAGATCGACGCGGCGGGTACCAAGACGGTCATCGCCGAAATGCCGAACAAGCCCAATGGCATGGGCTTCCTGCCCAACGGCGACCTGATCCTCAGCTCCATGCACGACACCCGTCTGTACCGCTACACCCCTGAAGGGCTTGAGCTCTACGCGGACCTGTCGGATGTATACACCGGCTACATCGGCGACATGGTCATCGACCAGCAGGGGCGCATCTACGTCGATGACGTCGGCGCACGTGTGTTCGAGGGAGAAGGCCTGAAGCCCGGTCGCGTGGTTATCGTCGAGCCCAACGGTGAAATCTCGGTGGGCGTCGAGGACTGCAATTTTCCCAATGGCATCGTGATCACGCCAGACCAGAAGACCCTGGTCTTCGTGGAAACTTTCGCCGAGCGCCTCTCTGCGGTCGACATCGTCGACGGCAGGCTGGAGAACCGCCGTGTATTGCTGGACATGACCCAGGTGTTCCCCTCCGAGGCTGACCGCGCCCACAAGCGTGGCTGCATCGACGGCATCTCCATCGATGCGGAAGGTGGTATCTGGCTGAGCATGCTGCGGGCCGAGCAGTTCATCCGCATCGACAGCCAGGGCGAAATCACCGACCGCATTGCCATGCCAGGCTACGAGTGTGTCGCCAGCACCCTGGGTGGTGACGACGGCAAGACCCTGTTCCTCGTCGCGACCAAGGTGGACGGCGACAACATCTTCGAAGCCATGGTCAACCTGCGAACCGAAACCACAATCTTCACCACCCGCGTTCCAGTGGGCAAAGGTGCGGGCCGACCGTAACCCGAGTGTTTTGGGCGTGAGGCGGGCTCGCCGTTCGAGCCTGCTCTCTTTTTAAACCATCGATTCTCGTTCTGTGGTGCCTGCCGCCGTGCAAGCGCTAGGGATTCGTGTTGCCCGGCGCACGCCCACAGGACATCGACCTGACAACAACAAGCATAAGGAGCGAGGGTCATGAAGCGGTCTATTCGAGTCATCCTTGCGTGTCTGGTGATTCTTTCGGCCCAGGCAGGGGCTTCCAACGGGCCTCAGTACGCCGGCTATGGTGCCGAGGCCATGGGCATGGGGGGAGCGGCGATCGCCAATCCCACCGACGCGCTGGCGGCCGTCAACAACCCGGCAGGCATGGGCGCGGTAGGTTCACGGGTTGACGGTAGCCTGACGGCAACGGCCGGCCAGTTGCGCTCCGATGTCCACGGCACCAAGAGCGAAGACGATGTGCTGGTTTTCCTGCCCGGATTCGGCGTGAACTACCAGTACCGCGATGACGTCACCCTGGGACTGTCAGTCTCCGGATACGGCGCCGGCATCGACTACGGGAATCCGATTCCGGCCTTCGGGACATCGGATGTGAAGTCGGAACTGGCGCAGATCCTGGTCGCACCCACGGCTACCTACGAGTTTGCCCCGGGGCATTACCTGGGTCTGTCAGTGAAGCTCGGTTACGAAAGCCTGATGCTGCACGGTTTCGAGAACTTCGGCGCGACCAATGACAAGGACCACGCCTGGGGTGTCGGGGTAGGTGTCGGCTATCTGGGAACAATCGCGGAGGGGTTGCGACTGGGGCTCACCTACTCATCGCCGGTCTGGTTTCAGAAGCTGGATGCACATGAAGACATCATCCCCGATGGGCGCTTGAACATCCCACAACAGGCAGGTCTTGGTCTCGCCTATGACCTGGGCGACTGGACATTCGCGTTCGACTACCTCTGGATCGACTGGAGTAGCCAGAAGACGCTATCCAATTCGCTGACCGAAGGCGGCGCACCGGGTCGCGGCGACGGGCCGGGCTTCGGCTGGCGTGACCAGAACGTCTTTCGCTTCGGGGTGAACTACAAGTACAGCGATCGTCTGCAGCTGCGCACCGGGGTATCCCTGGCCAACCATCAAGTGCCTGATCGCGAAGCCACGCTGATCGCTGTCGCACCCTGCAACCAGCCCAAGAGCGCTCATCTTGGCCTGACCTACAAGATCTCCGACGAGCTGGAGGTGACCGGCGCCTACATGTATGACTTCCGCCACATCACCAAGGGAAAGGGCGCGAGCGAGGGTGTGGAGGCGGGAGGGGAACTGCACATGCTGACAGTTGGCGTGGGCTATAAGTTCTGACGGCGCCGCACCTGTGGCGTGACGGTGCGTATCTCCGCGCAGGGATGCCGGAACAGCTGCAAGGCGTACTGCTTCTGAAGCTGAAAGTCATGCCAGGAAGGCGTGCCATTGCCTGGTGCCACGACCATCAGGCAATGCCCTTACTCATAAGCGTCAAATGGGCCCAGCCAAAAGCAGGGCCTCTCCTTTCGAACAGGCTTGTCACTTTTTTCACCCACGCTTCATGCCCCTATCCCACGAGCCTGTCGCGGTGGGTGATGCCTGCATTAACCGAGGAGTGTCCATGTTCCTTTTTTCTGCTGCGCGCATCGCCAGGAGAACGCTGCTGCAAGTATCTGGGCTGCTCGGCGAGGACGTGCAGGATGCCGTGATGAACGACAGACGGCTTGCCCTACGCTCGGAGGCTGCACTGGTGAGTGTCAGGGAGCGTCTGGCCGAGTTGGAGAGATTACACGCTGAAGTGTTGGCCGAACTGAGCCAGCTGGAAGAGCAGCATTCTGAGCTGAGGTCACAACATCTCCTGGCCAGTGAACGTTTCCAACTGCTGGAGTCCTGCGTCGAGGAGGGCTACTGGGAGGCTTCGGTTGGAGAGGGCAGGGCGCTGGATCCGCAGAGTGAACTGGTGCTTTGCGTAATGGGATCCCTGATCGATGTACAGAACGAGCACGAGGAAGCCGAACTGCGGAAATCGCAGGTGAGTCAGCACCAGGTGCTGCAGGACAGCCTGAGAAGGTTGGGGGAGATCGTGAGTTCCATTCAGGGAATCGCCACGCAGACCAACCTGTTGGCATTGAATGCCGCCATCGAGGCTGCGCGAGCCGGAGAGAGTGGTCGGGGCTTTGCCGTTGTCGCCGATGAAGTCCGTACCTTGGCCATTCGCACCACCGAGGCGACCCGCCAAGCGAAGTTGATGAAGGGGCTCGGCGGCTAAGCAGTGTGTTCGTCCCACATACCCGCCCGGTAATTACTCGTCCATCGGGCAACGCCTTGGGGCTTCTTTCCAGGCCGGAATCTGCCGGAGCTCACGGGCAGCTATTGACCGTTTCCTACCATATGCGACTGGCAGCTTTTGGCCGATCCTGTTGAAGCAACCCTTGTAAAGCGACCATTTGCACTTGGTCCAAGCCGCAAACCGCAAGCTGAGGCTGGCAATCAGGCCTAATCGACTTACCGATAGTTGAATGCGGGCGAGACCAAGCTGAGCGCTGCCAGGCGTTTCGCATAGTCCTGGAGTAGTGGAGCGATTGCCTCGACCTTCTCGGGGGTCATGCGTACGGATGGGCCCGCCGCGCTGACAGTGCCGATCGGCCTGCCGTCGTCCACATGACGGATGACCACCGCAATCGCGCTGGTACCAGGCTCATAAGCGTCATGCACAACGCCGTAGCCTCTCTTGCGGGTCTCTACTATCCGGTCCATCAGCTCGCGAATGGTCTTCGGCGCATTGGGGCCCATACGTTGCGCCCTTTCCATGCCCTGTTCGGCAATCAGCTCCAGAGCGCGCTCGTCGTCTTCAGCGGCCATCCAGGCCAGACCGCTGGAAGTTGCGGGAAGGTAGACATCGGACCCCGCATCCGGGTCGTAACGCAGCCCGCTCCGGGCGCCTTGGGCCTTGGCGACCCAGATCATCTGGTTGCCCTCGATGACCGCCAGGCGGATCAGTTCCCCTGTTTCCTGCGCCAGTTCGTCCAGCAGCGGTTGGGTCGCGTCGATGATGCCGCTCGATGCCAGGTAGGTGAGGCCGAGCGAGGCGAGCTTCACCGTCAGCAGGTAGTGAGTGGTAGCGGAGTTCTGCTTCACATATCCCATGTCCTTGAGCTCACCCAGCAGCCGGTGGGTGGCAGTCCGTGGGATGCCAAGTTGATCGGCGATTTCAGACATGGGCAGCCCGCCGACGTGCTTGACCAGCAGCTCAAGAATGGACAGTGCGCGATCACGAACTGAAGAAGACATGGGTGGCTCCAAAACCTAAAGGACCATTCTAGAGCCGGATGGAATTGCAATCCAACTGGAAGAAAAGACCATGCGTTTATGGAAAAATGGTTTAACGTTCCACTTGGAATGCTATTCCAAATATGTAAGATGACTCTGCCGCCGCTCAAAACGGATGAGAGGACCCGCCATGGTCCAGGTCGACCCGCGACTGGCTCATGGTCTTGCCGAAAAGGGTCTGAAACACACACAACAACAATCGGAGTCACTCCATGAAACCCTCCAGTCAGCTGGACATCCAGGCATTCCTGGATTCGCGCCCCTTCGGCTCCTTCCAGTGGAAGATCCTCCTGCTTTGCCTGACCGTACTTGTTCTCGATGGCTTCGATGTTGTGGCGATGGGCTTCATCGCGCCGGCCCTCGTTGCCGACTGGAACATTCCCCGTGAAGAGCTGGGCGTCGTGATGAGCATGGGACTGTTCGGCCTAGCGATAGGCGCCCTGATGGGCGGCCCGCTGGCCGATCGCTTTGGGCGTCGCAGGGTGATCATCGCCGCCATCCTTTTCTTCGGCCTGACGAGCCTGATCTCGGCCTGGTCGCCCAATATTGAAGTGCTCTCCCTCCTGCGCTTTCTGACCGGCCTTGGTCTTGGTGCCTCGCAGCCCAATGCGGCGACGTTGGCCTCGGAATACGCTCCCCGGAAATACCGATCCTTGATGGTTACGGTGGTTTACTGCGGATTCACCCTCGGCGCCGCAGGTGGCGGTTTCCTCGCCAATGCGATGATTCCCAGTTATGGCTGGGAGTCGATCCTGGTGGTGGGCGGTGTGGTACCGATCATCTTCGCCGCGCTCCTGTGCTTCGTACTGCCAGAGTCGGCGAAGTTCATGGCCGTGAAGCAGGAGCGTCGCGCTGAACTGCAGCGCATCGTCAATGCCATCTCGCCCGGTAGTGCGAACGACGAAACCCGCTTTATCACTCCCGAGCGCGACCATGCTGGCAAGGGCGCAATCAAGCTCATCCTCTCCCCGTCGCACCGGCTGATCACCCTGGCGCTCTGGGTTGGCCTATTCATGAACTTGTTGACGGTCTACTTCCTCAACAGCTGGCTGCCCATCATCGTGAAGGACGATGGTTTCAGCATGGCCGACGCAGCCTTGGTGGGCGCGATGATCCAGGTCGGCGGAACCCTCGGGAACATCGTCATTGGCTGGGAAATGGATCGCTTCAATCCGCACAAGGTGATGATCTGCACTCTGATAGGTGCCGCCGTGCTGACCCTCTCCCTTGCCAACCTGTCGCCCGGGCTGTACGGCCTGATGGCGCTGGTCTTCGCCCTCGGCTTCTGCATCAACTCGGCCAATACCGGTTGGACTGCCATGGCCGCCACTTACTACCCGACCGAAATGCGCGCCACGGGTACCAGTTGGATGACCGGTATCGGCCGCTTCGGCGCGATCCTCGGCGCATCAGTCGGCGCCATCTTGCTGGGCATGAAGTGGGATTTCGGCCATCTGTTCATGTTCCTCACGCTGCCCATCGGTATCGCCGCGATTGCCGCCTACGTGAAGGGGCTGCGTGATCGGAAGCCGTCTGCCGCGGCCAGCCACGCCGTGCCTAAAGCCTCCCACTCCTGAACATCCACTTGCCATCGTTGGTCGGGGCTGCGCCCCGGCCACTGGGCCATACAGGAAACCCACCATGAAAATCGCCATCGACTCTTATTGCTATCACCGCTACTTCGGTGAGGTGTACCCAAATCTGGAGCAGGCGCCTGACCACCAGATGTCCCTCGATGATTTCGTGGCCCGCGCTCGTGCCCATGGCGTGCAAGGCGTATCGATCGAGTCCTTCATGCTCGATGACAGCTCCCCACAGAACCTGGAGCGTCTTCGCGGCCTGCTGGATGCCGCGCAGCTGGAACTGGTTTGGGCCTGGGGCCACCCACACGGCCTGGGCTCTGGTGCCCGGCCTGACGAGTTGGCAGACCTGATACGCAATGTCGACATCGCCAAAGCCCTGGGGGCTGAGGTCATGCGCATCTGTGCCGGAGGCCGACTTACCCGGCCGGAGTCCTGGGATGAGCACAAGTCCAAGTTAGTGCCGCTGTTACGAGAAGCCGCTGCCTACGCGGCTGATCAGGGCATCGTGCTGGCCATGGAGAATCACGTCGATCTGCTGGCCGCCGAGGTACTGGAGTTGCTGGATGCAGTGAACAGCCCTGCACTTGGTGTCTGCCTGGATACCGCCAACAACTTGCGGATGTTTGAAGACCCCATGCTCGCGATCGAAATGCTCGCGCCTCACGCCAAGGCTACCCACATCAAGGACATCTGTGCCTTCCGGGGCAGCCCACGAGAGTTCGGCTTCTGGCCGAGCGTACCGCTGGGCGAGGGGCTGATCGATATTCCGAGAACTCTGCAACTGCTGCGCAGCCATGGTTTCAACGGCCTCCTGGCGCTGGAGATCGACTACCTGCATCCGGCCCATGGCACGGAAGAGGAGGCGATTGCCAAGAGCCTCGCCTTCATGCGCAGCGTATTGGCGGATCACCGTTCAGCTACCCATGCCTGAGGTGTCGCGATGACAGAGACAATGATCCCCAGTCCCTCGGGCACTACCCGCTTCCTGGCTGTGGTCGGGGACCCGGTGGCACAGGTCAAAGCACCTGCGCTCCTGAATCGGCTCTTCGCCGAGGAAGGAATCGATATGGTGATGATTCCGGTGCAGGCTCACGCGGAGAACCTTGATGTCGTGATCCGTGGACTGCAGGCCATCGAGAACTTCCACGGGATGCTCGTGACTATTCCCCACAAGTTCTCCTGCTGCAGCTTCGCGCAGCGGCACAGCCTCTGCGTACAGCTTTCGGGGTCGACCAATGCACTGCGTCGAGACGTGGATGGCGTCTGGATGGCGGAGAACTTCGACGGCATTGGCTTCGTGCTCGGGCTGCAGCGAGCGGGCTTCGAACCTGAGGGCAAGGACGTGCTGCTGCTAGGCGGTGGCGGAGCGGGCAGTGCGATAGCTGTGGCGCTGCTCGAAGCCGGCGTCAATCGGCTGTACCTCCGAGAGCTGGATGACCAGAAGGCCGACGGCCTCATTCATCGTCTCGAACTGCACTGGCCTGGTCGCGCCCGCAGGGACCTGGACGAATCAGTCACTGAGGTCGCCATCGTGATCAATGCGACCCCGATGGGACTTCAGCCAGAGGATCCACTACCTATCGATCCTGCCAGGTTTTCGGCGGGCACCTGGGTAGCCGACATCATCATGAAGCCCGCCGAGACCCGCTTGCTCAAGGCTGCAGCGGAAAGAGGCCTGCCCACCCAGCCCGGCATACACATGCTCAACGAACAGATCGACTGCTACCGACGTTTCTTTTCGCTCTGACGGTCGCTCTCGCATTACCAAAACAACAGGAGACAATCATGACCAATCCCCTGCGCATTGCCTTGGTCGGGGCTGGCGTCATGGGACGGCAGCATGCCGCCCGGATCACCCAGAATTCCGAGACTGAACTGGTGGCCATTGCCGATCCTTTCAGCTCTGCCCTGGCGGATGAACTGCACCTGCCCAGCTTCACCGACCACCAGCAAATGCTGAAGCAAATCAGCCCTGACGCGGTGATCATCGCCAACCCCAATGACCTGCACGTGGCGACCGCCCTGGACTGCATCGAGGCCGGTATCCCTTCGCTCCTGGAAAAGCCGGTAGGTTGCTCGGTGGAGGAGGTGAGGGGCCTGGTGCAGGCCGAGGCGGAGTCGGGTGTGCCCATTCTGGTCGGACATCACCGGCGGCATAATCCGATCATTCAAGCGGCCCGACGGATTATCCAGAGCGGCGCTCTTGGACGAATCACAACCTTTACTGCGCTTTGGCAGCTTCAGAAAGCCGACAGCTACTACGACATGGCCTGGCGGACCAGGAAAGGTGCCGGAGTGCTGTTGATCAATCTCGTACATGACCTGGACCTGATGCGGCACCTTTGCGGTGAAGTGGACACCGTGCAGGCAATCACCAGTAACGCGGCGCGGGGCTTTGAGGTTGAAGACAGCGCAGCCTTGCTGCTCCAGTTCAAGAACGGCGCACTGGGTACCCTGACTGGTTCCGATGCGTGCGCCACCCCGTGGGGTTGGGACCAGAACTCCGGCGAAAACCCCGCCTTCGCGCAGCAGCCTGAACAACCTTGCTATTTGATTGGGGGCACTCTTGGCTCGCTGTCAGTGCCTCAGCTCAAGCACTGGCACTACGGCGAAAGCAAGGGATGGCATTCCCCTCTAATCGAAACCGCTGACTCCCATGCGTCAGGTTCCGCCCTCGATAACCAGCTTCGACATTTCGTTCAGGTGGTCCGTCGTGAAACGCAGCCGCTGATAAGTGCGGCCGATGCCTTACAGACGCTGATGCTGGTAGAGGGTGCGCGGACGGCAGCTGCGCTTCGACAGACAGTAACCCTGAACAACCCAGCCTGAATTTCCGGGCGGATTACGCCGCCCATTCAACCCGCTCCTATGCACTTTGCGCCTGACATGCAGACAGGCGTGACGGCATTGCTCGTCTGCCATCAGGGGCCGTTACCAAGTTCGGAGAAAACAACAATGAAAGATAAAAAGCACAACGCGTCCCGGCAGGCCTTTTGCCCAATCTCTTACGCTTCCCTGCTGATTGCCGCAGGCGTTTTGAGCAATGCAGCATCAGCAGAGGAAAGCGGACTCCTTGAAGACTCCACAGCGACTCTGAACCTGCGCAATTTCTATCTGAATCGAAATTTCGTCGGCGATTCCGCCACCCAGGGCAAGGCCGAGGAGTGGACCCAAAGCTTCATCCTTGATGCTCGCTCCGGCTTCACCCAAGGCCCGGTGGGTTTTGGCGTCGACGCCCTCGGCCTGCTGTCGGTGAAGCTGGACGGCGGCAAGGGCACCAAGGGTACGCAGCTGTTACCGGTGCATGACGACGGCCGCCCCGCCGATGACTTCGGTCGTCTGGCCGTGGCGGGCAAGATGCGTGTCTCCAATACCGAGCTGAAAGTGGGCGAGTGGATGCCGGTGTTACCCATCTTGCGCTCCGACGACGGCCGCTCCCTACCGCAGACCTTCCAGGGTGGGCAGGTGACTTCGAAAGAAGTCTCCGGCTTGACCCTCTACGGTGGCCAGTTCCGAGGCAACAGCCCGCGCAACGACGCGAGCATGGAGGACATGTTCATGAACGGTCGGCCCGCCTTCACCTCGGATCGCTTCAACTTCGTCGGCGGTGAATACAGCTTCAACGACAACCGCACCTTGGTGGGGCTGTGGGGTTCTGAGCTGAAGGACATCTACCAGCAGCAGTACATCCAGCTGACCCACAGCCAGCCCGTTGGCGACTGGGTCCTCGGTGCCAACCTCGGCTACTTCACCGGCAAGGAAGACGGTTCGGCCCTGGCCGGCGATCTGGACAACCGCACCTGGTCCGGCCTGTTCTCTGCTCGCCACGGCGGCAGCACCTTCTATGTCGGCCTCCAGAAGCTCAGCGGCGACGATGCCTGGATGCGCGTCAATGGCACCAGCGGCGGTACCTTGGCCAACGACAGCTTCAACAACAGCTACGACAACGCACAGGAGAAATCCTGGCAATTGCGCCACGACTACAACTTCGCTGCTGTCGGCATCCCCGGCCTGACCCTGATGAACCGCTACATAAGCGGCGACAACGTGCACGTGGGCGCCGTAACCGATGGCAGAGAATGGGGCCGCGAATCCGAGCTGGCCTATGTGGTGCAGTCCGGCGCGTTCAAGGCCCTGAACGTGAAATGGCGCAATTCCAGCATGCGCCGCGACTGGGGCAGCAGCACCAGTTTCGACGAAAACCGGCTGATCATCAGCTATCCGCTTTCCCTACTGTAATCGACGAGCTCGGGCGTGGGAGCGGCTGATTACGGGCCTGCCGGACAACCATCGCTCGTTCGGGCTGCGTTGCATCGGCCTTGGTTGATCTTCCAATTCTATCTGCACGCTCCAGCAAATGGCCTGTGAGGACAACCGCACCTCGGAGCCAATTTGCTTTTTCCTCGGCCCGACTGGCTGGTTAGGGCCGAGGCTTTTTTCTACAAATGTCATCGCACCCACTTTTATAGAACGTCAGCTTTTGGCCGAAGCTGCGTAAAAATCGCTTCAAGCACCGAGAGCTGATCGTTTAGCGATCAATTTCGGCGGGAGTTTTTACACAGCCTGGGCCGAAAACGGACGTTCTAAGCAAAAACTAAATCTGTCCCTTTGGCTGTCAGTGAATCGTAGGGAGACGCTCTTTCACCAATGCCTGAGCCTGATGGGCCATCTGATCGAGCAGGCGGTCGCGTTTGTTCTCGGCCTCGCTCATGGCCTTCTTGCCGTGTTGCTGCACCAGGTAGGCGTGGATCTGCCGCACTTCCTTGGATTGGAATATCGGGGCCAGATCCTGCACCGCCACCATGCCGTCCGAGCGGTGATCGCGGGTGTTCAGCAGCACGTGCGGCCCCTGCGCTGCCAGTACCTGAAACCCCATCGACTCGAAGGTCGGCACCTTGCTCGCCACGCAGGCCAGCTCGGCGTGGGGCCGATGCTTGACCATCTGCTGCAACATAGCCCGGGCAATACCGCGTCGGCGGTGGCTGGCCTTGACGGCCATATAGGCGAGCGTGCAGGCCTCGGCATCATCCTGGCTCGGCAGGTACAGGGCAAAACCCAGCACCCGGGAGGGATCTTCATCATCCAGGGCCAGGATCAACCGCGCGGTGCTATCCAGAGAGCTGTTCATGGCGTGCAGATACAGGTGCACCTCGTAGCCAATCACGTACTGATACAACTGAAAGAGCAGATTGCTGGGCGTCAGCGATACCGGGCTGATGTCGCTGAAGTAATCCACCACCATTTGTAGAACCTGGCTCTTCAGGGATTCGGGCGGCGATGTGTCCAGGTTTACAAGGGTGAACATCTGAAGCTGGCTCCGGGCGTGCCCGATTCGGGGAATCGGCGCTGGCGCCATTGTAACGCCCACGAGCCCCGAGCGTTCCCACCCAACTCGCATGGGCGCGCCCAACCAGCAGGATATGGCCCTCATACACGGTGCTTCGCGTGGGTCGTTAGTAGCTACGAGGTGTTCGTGGTCAGACCGACGAGCCCTCAATCACCAACTGATAATCAGGGGGATGAATCAGGAGGCGGTCGTGAAACTTGAAAAGCGAAGTATCGAGTTTGTCCCTCACGCTGAGCGCTATGGCACACCCAGAAGGTTGTTCACTATCTGGTTCAGCTCCAATTTCCAAGTGACTGCCCTGATGGTCGGCACGTTGGGTATCGCCTCCGGATTGAGCTTCGCCTGGACATTGCTCGGCCTGCTGATCGGCAATCTCGTCGGCACCATCTTCATGGCTGCACACTCCGCCCAGGGCCCTCATTTGGGCGTCCCACAGATGATTCAGAGCCGCGCACAATTCGGTGTCTATGGCGCTGCGATTCCCTTACTGGTGATGGTCACGGCGGCGGTGCTGTTCCTGGCCGCCAGTGGTGTCCTGATGCGCGATGCCTTGAAGGCACTGGTGCCCATCAGCGATGACCAGGCCATCGTGGCGGTGGGCATTCTGACCTTCATTATTGGATTCGTAGGCTATGAGCTGATCCACCGTCTAGGGGCGTGGATGAGCCTGATGTCAACTCTGGTATTTGCCATCGCGCTGGTTTTGATCCTGCTGCACCCCAGCGACGCGATATCGACAACGGCAACAGGCGAGGGCTTTTCGCTGATAGCCTTTAACCTGGTGGTCGCGCAGGCGGCGTCCTGGACATTGGGTTACGGCCCCTACGTGGCGGATTACTCGCGTTACCTTCCGGCCCATGTCAGCACACGCGCCACGTTCTGGACAACTTACTGCGGCTGCGCGCTAGGCTCTTTCGCCATGATGGCCTTGGGCGCTCTAGTGGCCGTTGCGATCCCTGCAGCGCTTGGGCATGACTCTGCAACCGCAATTGCCACGCTGTTCGGCCCGTGGGCACCATTGGCATTGGGCGTGATTGCGCTCGGGGTGATCCAGTACAACGTGCTCTGCCTGTACAGCGCCTACATGTCTTCGGTGACGATCTTCGGAGCCTTTGGCGGGCTGCGATACGTCACCGCTTCTGCAAAAGCGTTGGTGATGGCAGTGCTGACCGTAGCCGCAACCCTGATCGCCATCGCCACCCAGTATCGTTTTGACACCTTCTTTGCAGACATTTTGATTGGACAGCTCTATTTGCTGATCCCCTGGAGTGCGATCAATCTGGCTGACTACTACTGGGTGTGTCGCGGTCACTATGAGGTGGGCGAGCTGTACGACCCCGAAGGTCGGTACGGGCGCTTCAATCGACGAACGCTAGCGGTGTATGCCGTCTCCATCATCGGCACGATCCCGTTCATGAAGCTTTCGTTCTACACCGGCTTTGTAGCGGACTGGCTAGGGGCGGACAT
Organism: Metapseudomonas cellulosilytica; assembly: GCF_049334135.1. Taxonomy (NCBI): domain Bacteria; kingdom Pseudomonadati; phylum Pseudomonadota; class Gammaproteobacteria; order Pseudomonadales; family Pseudomonadaceae; genus Metapseudomonas; species Metapseudomonas cellulosilytica. Next base: position 253,823 of record NZ_JBHZGN010000007.1, read on the forward strand.
CAGTTGGGCTGTGGGCTTGGTACTCGCAGGGGCACTCTACTGCATGGTGAACAGCCAGCCCTCAATCAAGCAGCGTCAATTCCAATCTCCGGTTCCTGACTGATTCCCTCCGGACCTGCGGCAGCTCTTCGTCAGCGACTACCAGGCCGGGCCTTGTCGGCTGGACCCGTTTTACCTGGCCTGCGTGTTCGGCACGGCCGATGGGCTGTACAGCATGCGGCGGTTGGCGCCTGAACGCTTCCGCTGCGTAGCTCAGCTTGCATGCACGTAGGTGCCCGGCGCGGCCTCCATCGGGGGATGGTCCTGATTGCCCAGGGCCGCCAAGGTTTCGCGTTGTGCACCGGAACGCGCCTGAATCCAGTCCAGCCACTCCGGCCACCAGCTGCCATTGTGCTGCTCCGCGTCGAAATACCAGGCGCGCGGGTCGGACGACAGCTTGCTGTTCTCCAGGTAGTCGGCCTTGGGATTGCCAGGCGGGTTGAGGATGCTCTGGATATGCCCGCTGTTGGACAGCAGGAAGCGTCGTTCGCCACCGAGCAGCAGGGTCGAGCGGTAGACCGTGCTCCAGGGCGTGATGTGGTCGTTGATGCCGGCGACGCTGAAGCTGTCCACCGTGACCTTGCGCAAGTCGATCGGGGTGCCGCAGATTTCCAGGCCGCCCCTGCGGGTCAGCGGGTTGTGCTTGAACAGGTCGAGAAAATCGCCGTGCAGCGCGGCCGGCAAGCGGGTGTTGTCGTTGTTCCAGTAGAGAATGTCGAAGGCCGGCGGCCGCTTGCCGAGCAGGTAGTTGTTGACCCAGTAGCTCCAGACCAGGTCGTTGGGGCGCATCCAGGCGAACACCTTGGCCATGTCGCGGCCGTCCAGCACGCCCTGGCGATAGGAGCGGCGTTTGGCCGCCTCCAGCGTTTCCTCGTCGACGAACAGTGCGGCCGGGCTTTCCACCCGGCTGTCCAGCAGGCTCACCAGATAGCTGGCGCTGGCCACCTTGCGCAGTTGCCGCTTGGCCTGCAGATGGCCCTGCAGGGCGGCGATGGTCAGGCCGCCGGCGCAGGCGCCCACCAGGTTGACCTTGCTGCCGGTTATGGCGTGGCAGGCATCGACTGCTTCTTTCAGCGCCTCCACGTAGTTCGACAGGCCGCACTCGCGATGGCGTACGTCCGGGTTGCGCCAGCTCACCATGAATACCTGCAGGCCATTCTTCAGTGCGTACTGGACGAAGCTCTTTTCCGGGCTGAGGTCGAAGATGTAGTACTTGTTGATCTGTGGCGGGACGATCAATAGCGGATGCCGGAATTGCTTCTCGCTCATCGGCTTGTACTGGATGAGCTCCAGCAGCTCGTTGCGGAACACCACGGCTCCGGGCGTGGTGGCGATATTCCGGCCGACTTCGAAGGCCGTCTTGGTGATCTGGCGGGGCATGCCGCCGTTGTGCAGCAGGTCGTCCGTCAGGTGACGCAGGCCCTTCACCAGGCTGAGCCCGCCGGTGTCGAACATCTCCTTGAGCGCCAGCGGGTTGAGCAGGCCGTTGGTGGGTGACAGCGCATCGCCAAGCAGCGTCGCGATGAAATGGGCGCGGGCCTGGTCGTCAGCCGAAAGATCGCTCTCATCGATCCAGGCGTTGAGCTGCTCCTGCCAGGCCAGATAAGCCTGTAAGCCACGGCGGTAGAAGGGATTGAGGCGCCACGACGGGTCCTTGAAACGCGCATCCTGGACGGAGGGCTGGTGCGGCGTGTCGCCAAGCAGCACGCGACCCAGTTGGCCGCTCAGGGTCAGGACATGTCGGGTAGTGTGCACCGGTTGCTTGATGCCCTGCAGCGCCAGGGTGCGCAGGGTGGAGAACATATCCCGGCCGCGCAGGCTGGGGGAGGGGCTTTCTTCCGTTGTCACAAAGGACGCGGGTTCGGGCAAGGTGCCTGCCGCTGGTTTATCTCGCATGGACCACACTCCGTCTTGCTCCCGTCGCGGGAGCCGAGCAGAAAAGGGTTGAACCAAGTCGCCGCGCAGGTGCATCCATCTATCGGGCGAACCATCGCCCCGGCGGCACATCCGCGCCAATGGGCCGCACGGTGAATACACGGTCGCAGGCGGCATAGCGGTGTCGACCGTCCAGTGGCCGCGCACTGGCCGGCTTGGTCAGGCCGAAATCCGGCTGCAGAAAGCCGAGCAGGGCCTGCCGGGTGGCGTGCCAGGCTTCCTTGTGTTCCATATCGAGGAAGTGTCCGGTGTTGCGGATGGTGCGGAACTGGCACTGGCGGACATGGCCGGCGAACAAGCGGGCGTCTCCCGTCGAGGTGTACTCGTCCCATTCGCCATTGACGAACAACAGTGGAATATCGATAGCGGCGGCGCAGGCGATGTAGTGCTGGGGGCCTTGCCTGAGCACCTCCTTGAAATAGGCGTGCATCTGACGATATTCGTGCTCGGTCAGGCTGCTGATGTGGCGGAAATTGAAGCGTTTGAACAGCGGCGGCAGGTGCTTGCCGATGGTGTTGTTGATCAAGCGGCCCATCTTGATGCGGTCGCACGTCTGCAGCACGTTCAGGCCGCTCTCCAGGTAATCGCGCATTGGCTGATTGAGCCGCGCGGCGAATGAACTGATCACGGCCTTCTCGATCCGTCGTGGCCGCTGGGCCAGCGCCAGCAGGGTAGCCGCGCCACCCCAGGAGAAGGACAGCACATGGTCGGCGGCGACCCTGTCGATCAATTCCAGCAGAATCTCTGCCTCGTCTTCCTCGCTGATCGGCTGACCCGGGCAATTATGCGGCTTCGACTGGCCGGCGTAGGGCTGGTCGTAGAGCACCACGTTGAAACGCGGCTGCAGGTAACGCACCGTCTGGGCAAACGATGCGGTGGTCGCGAACGCGCCGTTGACCAGAATGATGGTCTTCCTGGCGGCGGGATTTCGGTAACGCTCCGTATAAATCTTGTACTTCCTGTGAATGTCGACGATGGCGGTTTCCGGCTTCATGAACTTTCTCTCGCACGGATTGGGTTGAGCGGACAGCCGGAGCAGCTGTTCGCAGGGCGATTCCACAGACAGCAGCACGCCTCGGTCTGACATACGAGTGCCAAGCGCATGAGTTGACTACCTGGTTACTTTCGATGTGCCGCGAAAGTCGTATGGCATGTGGGCCCCGCGGCAGTGAGAACGCCTGGGCACCCGGCATGCAGGGTTCGACTTCCTTTGGCCCCACAAGGGACGAAAGCTGTGGGGACTTCAACTATGCGATCTTGATCCAAACGCGACTATCGTCGTTTGCCGAAGAAGGGCGTGGCGATTTCGGCCGAGCACATGTCGTGGATCGGCTACATGCTGGCGTGAAGGAAGCGGAAACGCCCGCGGCAAGGGGCGTGAGGACAACAGACCATGCTCGAAGGCCCAGTTGGCTGCCGACACATCCGCCGCTGTCCCCGTCAATCCGGATTCCCCGACTGATGAAAACGCCGCCATCTGGACGGGGAGGTGCCTGTGATCCTGAGAAAGATCCTGGAGAAATGGGACTGGTCCGCAAAACCGCAGTCGAGGCCGATCTGCGACAGGTTGAGCTTTGTGTGCAGCATCAGCTGCTTGGCCTTTTCCACTCGCATTTTCAGCAGCCATTCATGGGGTGTCATTCCGGTGCTGCGCTTGAACGCGCGAGTGAAATAGCTACGGGACAGCGAGCACTCCTGTGCGAGTTCGGAAACCGACAGGCCCTCGGCCAGGTGGTTGGCAATCAGCTCCTTGGCGCGACTCATCTGCCGCGCTGACAACCCCTTGGCCGGCTCCTGCCAGTTGCCCAGGTTCGCGTAATGCGAGCTGACGTGGCCGCCCTTGTAGGCCAGCTGCCCGCCGCGCCACAAGCGATGGGAGGCGAAGTCTTCGAGCTGGACGATGACCGAAAAGGAGTCGCTGCAGGGAATGTCCAGGACGCTGTTCGGGTCCGGGTTGCTGTCGCTGTTGCGCAGGATTCTGTACTGACCAGCGATGAGTTGCGATCTGACCGGGCCGACGGCTGTGGCGTGGGCCAGTGGGACGTCGCTGGACTTGTGCATTGATAGGGTTTCCGCATGAGCGTTCGCGCCTGGACGACAGGCGCTTTCCTATCGGTTTGTCTGGCCTTGGCTGCCTTGCCGATGGCACTCCAGCGCATGGTTCGGCGAGGCGTTTCATGGGCTCGGGTGGTCCCAGTACGGCGGATTGCCGAAGCGCTCGGTGAAGAAATCGATGAACGCCCGGACTTTCTTTGAGTTGCGCCGGTTCGGCAGGTACAGGGCGTACACACCGCCGTCCTCACTGTCGAGCCCGGCCCTCCATTGCGGAAGAACCACCTGCAACCTGCCGGCCTCGATGTCTGCTCCCAAAAGCCAACTGGCCATCAGGATCAGCCCCATGCCGTTGAGTGCAGCTTCGCGCAGTACCTGCGAGTTGTTGGCCCGTAGCGGGCCGCTCACGTGCACGCATTCTTCGCTGTGCCCGCTGAAGTGCCACTGCCGGCTGCCGCGCGCGTAGGCGAAGGTCAGGCAGGCATGGTGCGCGAGGTCGGCGGGGGAGCGGGGGACGCCGTGGCGGCGCAGGTAGTCCGGGCTGGCGCAGAGCAAGCGACGATGTGGCGCCATCCGCCGGGCCACGACATGGGGTGAATCCACGCTGCCCAGGCGAATGGCGAGATCGAGCCGCTGTTCCACCAGGTCGGCCACATCGTCGGACAGCACCAGTTCCAGGGTGATGCCGGGGTAGCGCTCGTTGAAGGCGTGCAGGCCGGGGGAAATGTGCAACTGCCCGAAGACTACCGGCAGGCTGACGCGGAGCAGGCCGCGAGGCGGTCCTTCCGCTTCGCTGACTTCCAGGTTGGCGCTTTCCAGGTCCGCCAGCAGGCGTACCGCGTGCTCGTAGTAGCTTTCCCCCGCCGCCGTGAGCGTGACCCGGCGGGTCGAGCGATTGAGCAGCCGCGTGCCCAGGTGCTGCTCCAGGGCATCCACCTGCCGGGTAACCGAGGAGGTCGCCACGCCCATCTGCCGGCCGGCCGATGCGAAGCCGCCTGCTTCTACGGTGGCGACGAACGCCTTGAGTGCAGCAAAACTGTCCATGGATCCGCCTTTGCGTCTTGCGCAACGAAGTTGCCCGATTCTGCCGGATTATCAATCAGAAGTGTCAAGCATAAATTGCCTCCGCACCCTGTCACGGAGCATCCGAAATGACCCAGAACCTGTTCCAGCCGATTGCCGTCGGCCCCTTCACCTTGCCGCACCGCGTGGCCATGGCGCCGCTGACCCGTTCGCGCGCCGGCCAGCCGGGCGATGTGCCGACTGCGCTGAACATCGAGTACTACCGCCAGCGCGCCAGTGCCGCGCTGATTGTCACCGAGGCGACCCAGGTTTCCCGCCAGGGCCAGGGCTACGCCTGGACGCCGGGTATCTACAACCAGACCCAGGTCGACGGTTGGCACGCGGTGGCCGATGCGGTGCACGGTGCCGGCGGACTGATCTTCATGCAGCTCTGGCACGTGGGCCGGGTCTCGCACCCGAGCTTCCAGCCCGGCGGCGCACTGCCGGTGGCGCCCAGTGCGTTGCCGGTGCCGGGCAAGACCTTCATCGTCGATGCGAGCGGGCAGGGCGTCTGGGGGGATATTCCGGTACCCCGGGAACTCACCCTGCAAGGCATCCGCGCCATCGTCGAGGACTATCGCCAGGCTGCGCGAAACGCGATGCGCGCAGGAATGGACGGTATCGAGATCCACGCCGGCAACGGCTACCTGATCGACCAGTTCATCAACAGCCAGAGCAACCACCGCCAGGATGCCTATGGCGGCCACCACCGGAACCGGGCCAGGCTGCTGTTGGAGATCGTCGAAACGGTAGCCGACGAGGTGGGCGCCGACCGCGTCGGCGTACGCCTCACGCCCATGGGCCGCTTCATGGGTATGGGCGACGACACGCCGGAAGAGACCTTCGGCTACATCGTCGAATCGCTCAATCGCTTTGGGCTGGCCTACCTGCATCTGGTCGAGCCGATGATGGTGGGGACCGTGAAGGACGAGCAGGAGGATCCGCGCTGGGAGCTCATCATCCGCGACTTGCGCCGCATCTGGCGCGGCGTGCTGATCCTGGCCGGCGGCTATGACGCGAAGAGTGCGGAGGAGGCGCTCGCCAGTGGGCGGGCCGACCTGATCGCCTTCGGCCGGCCCTTCATCGCCAACCCGGACCTGCCCCGTCGCCTGCGCGAAGGCCTGCCACTGAACGCGCCCGATCCGGCGAGCTTCTTCGGTGGCGACCATCGTGGCTACACCGATTACCCGCTGCATGGCTGAGCGAGCGGCGAAGCCACCCCATCGCGGGAGGAAGGCCCGAAGAGCACCTGCGTTGGTCGAGCACAGCGGTACTAGAAATGCGGCCGTAGATGTGTTCGATTTGCGCGTCAGCCTTGGAAACGATGGACCATGAACCGAAACGACCTGCGCCGCCTGGACATGAACCTGCTGGTGATCTTCGAGTCGCTGATGATCGAGCGGAACCTGACCCGCGTCGGCGAGAAGCTCTTCATCACCCAGTCCACCGTCAGCGCCGCGCTGGGCCGCCTGCGCGACCTGTTCGACGACCCGTTGCTGGTGCGCATTGGTCGTGGCATGGAGCCCACACCGCGGGCGCTGCACATCCTCGAAGAACTACGTCCGGCGATGGATGTGATTTCCTCCGCAGTGAGCCGGGCCAGGTCCTTCGACCCGGCCAGCAGTAACAGCACCTTCCGCCTCGGCCTGTCCGACGATGCCGAATTCGGCCTGTTCCCGGCCCTGCTCGCGAGGTTGCAGGAAGAGGCGCCGAACATCGTCGTCGTGGTGCGCCGCGCCAACTACCTGCTGATGCCGTCGTTGCTGTCCTCGGGCGAGATCACCGTCGGGGTGAGCTATACCACCGACCTGCCGGCCAACGCCAAGCGCCGCAAACTGCGTGATATCGGTGTGAAGGTGCTGCGCGGGGACAACCGTCCCGGGCCGCTCACGCTGGACGAATACTGCGCGCGGCCCCATGTGATGGTGTCGTTCTCCGGCGATCTGAACGGCGCTATCGACCTCGACCTGGAGCGCATCGGCCGCAGCCGTCGCGTGGTGCTCGCCGTGCCCCAGTTCGGCAGCTTGCGTGCGTTGCTGCGCAATACCGAGATGATCGCCACGGTGCCCGATTACGCCGCCTGCACCCTGGTGGAGGACAGCTGCCTGCGTGCCGAGGATGCGCCCCTGGAGATCAGGCCGGCGGAGCTGTCGATGGTCTGGAGTGCCACCCACGACAACGACCCGGCCGAGCGCTGGTTGCGCGAGCGCATGATTCAGTTCATGTGCGCGCCGACATAGCTCAGGCGTACAGGAGAGGCCGGCGGGCTCGCCGGAGGATGGACGGATCAGTTTCCAGGGAAGCTCGCCGACAAGTCCGCTGGCTACTCGGCGGACCAGGTGGACACCGTGCTGGTGATCCAAGGGAGCGGCGGTGCCGCTCCCCGCTTGGGCTCAGTGGCCTTCGCTGGCGTTGAACATGGTCTTGGCGTAGATCAGGCCCAGGCCGTAGGCGCCGCCGTGCTCGATGGAGGTCTTCACGGTCTGGTCGTAGGTTTCGCCACGGGCCCAGTCGCGTTGCAGTTCGAGCAGGTACTGCAGCGAGGTCATGGGTCGCGCGCCGAGCTGGATCATGCGCTGCAGGGCCATCTCGTGGGCTTCGGTGGAGACGTCGCCACAGGCGTCGGCGATCACGTAGACCTCGAAGCCCTGGTCCAGCGCCGAAAGTGCCGGGCCGACGATGCACACGGAGGTCCACAGGCCGGCCAGGACGATCTTCTGCTTGCCGAACCTGTTCACTTCGACGGCGATGCGCGGATCTTCCCAGGTGTTCATGCTGGTGCGATCGATGACGTGGTGATCCGGGAAGACCGACTTGATCTCGTCGAAGATCGGGCCCGAGAAACTCTTCTCGGCTACGGTAGTCAGGATGGTGGCGACACCGAACTCCCTGGCCGCCTTGGAAACCAGCGCAGCATTGTTGCGCAGGGTCACCGCGTCGATCGACTTGGTCGCGAAGGACATCTGCGACTGGTGGTCGATCATGATCAGGGTGTGGTCGGTGGGGTTCAGCAGGGTCTTGCCGGGAACGGCCGAAGCGGTGGCCATGGGCGTATCTCCTTGGGTGGGGTGTGCGCAGTTCCTGCGCGAAGAATCGCCGGCCCGGGGCCGACGGGGCGCTGAAACTATGGAGTCCGGCGGCAAGGCATTTCTTGGACCGATGTGCTCGGCACACCCGGCAGACAAGGGTGCAAACGTTTTATTCGCTCTCGATCGGGCTGGGTAGATTGGCATTTTCCAGACGCCGGCAGCGTATTTCTGCCAGGGGTCCGAAGAGCGTGATTGCAGGAAAGCTGGTTCGATGAAAACGGTGGCAATGGTGCTCTATGGACCCCGAGCCAGTATCGCCAGCACTTCAGTTGCGGTTGACCGTTTCGTGCATCCTGATTGGCCGAATCCTTCCCCCTGACTGAATTGCGCCGTTATCCGGGGGGCGCCAATATTCCTTCAGCTTCAATATCGCCTGGAAGCTCCGGTTTAGAGCGATCCGCCGGTACAAGAGAAGAATGGCAGATGAGCGCAAGCACAGAATTCGGCACAGAGACCATCCTGCAGTTCGGGCGCTTCCGCTTCTACCCGTATAAACGCAGGTTGCTGCAGGGCGAGCGTCCCGTGCGCATCGGAAGCCGCGCCCTGGACATCCTCCAGGTGCTGATCGCGCGGCCCGGCGAAATCATTGGCAAGGACGCCATCATCGCCCGGGTCTGGGGTGCAACCGTGGTCGAGGAGATCAATCTGCGGGTGCACATCGCCGCCTTGCGCCGGGCCCTGGGCGAGGGACGAACCGGCGAACGCTATATCGCCAATGTGCCCCTGCGCGGATACGGTTTCGTTGGTGTGGTCGAGACCCTGGCAGCGTCGCCGGAGACGCAGTTTCGCGAGACGCAACTGAGCAATCTGCCGGTGATGCTGAAGACGGCTGGATGGAATTCCCCTGGCCATTGAGATTGCAGCCCGGCAGGTGGGCGTTCTGGGGCTCATCGAACTGGCGGCACTGCTCGACACCCAGTACCACCTGCTGATGCCCGGACGCCGTACCGCACCGGCGCGTCAACAAAGCCTGCGTGCCACTTACGACTGGAGCTTCGGCCAGTTGAGCACCAGCGAGCAGCTGTGCCTGCGCCTGCTGGCCCGGATGAAGGACGCGTTCACCCTGGATGCGGCGTTGGCCTTGCTGGATGACACCCGACTGTGCCCCGATTGCACCTTCGCCGCAGTACGCCAACTGGCGGACAAGTCGCTCCTGATGGTGGAGCAGGGGGAGCGTGGGTTGGCCTACAGGGTGCCCAACACTGCCCGCGCTTACGTTCTCAGCCCGCCAGGCGCCGCCAGCCCAGCGGCGTGACGCCTTCCAGACGGGTGAAGATCCGGCAGAAGTGAGCCTGGTCGCAGAACCCGCATTCCAGCCCGATTTCCGCCAGTGGCAGATGCGCCTCGGCCAACAGGCGTTTGGCCTTTTCGACCCGCTGCAGGCGCAGCCAGGCCTGCGGCGATTGCCCGGCGCTGACCTTGAACTTGCGGCTGAAGTCGCTGCGCGACAGGCCGCACTCGGCGGCCAGGGTGGTTACGTCAATGCCGCTGTCCATGCGCTCCAGCAGCAGCGCCAGGGCGCGCTCGAGTTGCCAGGGGGCAAGGGCGCGCCGGCTTGGCGTGGCAGCGGACCTCGCGGTGGCGATATTGGTCTGCAGCATGCTCATCCCCTCCCTGTTCCGAATACCTGGAGCAGATCTTTGGGGGCGGCGGTGCGGGTGGCCAGTTAATGCCGGTTAAACCTGGTTAACGCGAGTTCGCGAAGGGGTTGGCGCTTGCAGCACATGCGTCCAATCCCGGTATTACCGGGAAAGCCATAGTTGGCGGCATCGACGGAAGAGCCTATGGGATGCATATGAGCAGCGATGCCATCGACCTGAACAGCGTGGTGACCCTGGTGATCCAGCACAAGGTGCGCGGCGGCTCGCTGCCACAATACGAAGCCTGGCTGCGTAGGGCGGTCAAGGCGGCGCGGCTCCAACCCGGTCACCTGGGCGTGAATGTGATCCGTCCGGATGGCGGGGGTGCTACGTTCACGACCGTGGTGCGCTTTGCCCAGGCCGATCAATTGCAAACGTGGATCGACTCGGCCGAGCGTGCTGCGCTGATCGAGGAAGTGCAGCCGTTGCTGGAGGAGGGCGACCATCCGCTGGTCCACAGCGATGCAGAGTTCTGGTTCACGCCGGTCAACACTTTCCAACCACCACGCTGGAAACAGGCCTGCGTCACCTTCCTGGTGATCCTGCCGCTGGCCCTGCTGGTGCCGCTGCTCTGGCAGCCATTATTCAGGCTGTGGCCCTGGCTCGGTGGCTATGTGCCGAGCAACGTGGTGATCACCGCCAGCATCGTGCTGCTGGTTGTCTATCTGTTCATGCCAGCGGCAACGCGTGTGTTCGCCGGCTGGCTACGCGCCGGAGGGACACGATGAGCGAAGACCCGGCCAACAGCAGCCGCCGCCAATTCCTCGCCACCAGCTCCGTGCTCGGCGCTGCCGGTGCCCTCTGGTCCGCCTTGCCCTTCGCCGGCGGCGGCACTTCCTTCGCCAGCCCATCGAGAAACGATATGAACGCTGATCTGATCCTGTTCAACGGCCGCTTCCACACCGTCGACCGCGCCAAGCCCACCGCCAGCGCCGTGGCCATCAAGGATGGCAAGTTCCTCGCCGTCGGCACCGACGCCGAGGTCATGGCCCTGCGCGGCGACACCACCCAGGTGATCGACCTCAAGCAGCGCACGGTGATCCCCGGCCTCAACGACTCGCACCTGCACCTGATCCGCGGCGGCCTCAACTACAACCTCGAGCTGCGCTGGGAAGGCGTGCCGTCCCTGGCCGACGCCCTGCGCCTGCTCAAGGAACAGGCCGAGCGCACCCCCTCGCCGCAGTGGGTGCGGGTGGTCGGCGGCTGGAACGAATTCCAGTTCGCCGAAAAACGCATGCCCACCCTGGACGAGATCAACCGCGCGGCGCCGGACACCCCGGTGTTCCTCCTCCACCTCTACGACCGCGCCCTGCTCAACCGCGCCGCGCTGAAGGCGGTGGGCTACACCAAGGACACCCCCAACCCGCCCGGTGGCGAGATCCAGCGTGACGCCAACGGCAACCCCACCGGCATGCTGATCGCCCGGCCCAATGCGACCATTCTCTACGCCACCCTGGCCAAGGGGCCGAAGCTGCCGCTGGAGTACCAGGTCAACTCCACCCGCCAGTTCATGCGCGAACTGAACCGCCTGGGCCTGACCAGCGCCATCGACGCCGGCGGCGGCTACCAGAACTACCCGGACGACTACCAGGTGATCCAGGAACTGGCCCAGCAGGACCAGCTGACCGTGCGCATCGCCTACAACCTGTTCACCCAGAAGCCCAAGGAAGAACTCCAGGACTTCCAGGCCTGGAGCAAGCAGGTCAAGCCGGGTGACGGCACTGACTTCCTGCGCCATAACGGCGCCGGCGAGATGCTGGTGTTCTCCGCCGCCGACTTCGAGGACTTCCTCGAACCGCGCCCGGACCTGCCGCAGACCATGGAGCAGGAACTGGAACCGGTGGTGCGCCACCTGGTCGAGCAGCGCTGGCCGTTCCGCCTGCACGCCACCTACGACGAATCCATCGCGCGCATGCTGGATGTGTTCGAGAAGGTCAACCGCGACATCCCGTTCAACGGCCTGCCCTGGTTCTTCGACCATGCCGAGACCATCAGCCCGAAGAACATCGAGCGGGTCAGGGCCCTCGGCGGCGGCATCGCCATCCAGGACCGCATGGCCTTCCAGGGCGAATACTTCGTCGACCGCTACGGCGCCCAGGCCGCCGAGCAGACCCCGCCGATCCAGCGCATGCTCGCCGAGGGCGTGCCGGTGGGCGCCGGCACCGATGCCACCCGCGTCTCCAGCTACAACCCCTGGACCTCGCTCTACTGGCTGGTCAGTGGCCGCACCGTGGGCGGCCTGGAGCTCTACCCCCAGGGCCTGTCCCGCGACACCGCGCTGGAACTGTTCACCCACGGCAGCGCCTGGTTCTCCAGCGAGCAGGGCAAGAAGGGCCAGATCAAGGTGGGCCAGTTGGCCGACCTGGCGGCGCTGTCGGCGGACTTCTTCAGCGTCGAGGAGGAAGCCATCAAGTGGATCGAATCGGTGCTGACCGTGGTCGACGGCAAGGTGGTCTACGCCGCCGGCGAGTTCGACCAGCTCGGCCCCCGGCAACTGCCGGTGCTGCCGGACTGGTCGCCGGTGGCCAAGGTGCCCGGCCACTGGAAGC